>CAYRVZ010000328.1:0-3025 GCA_964427815.1 uncultured Saprospiraceae bacterium
CTACTCTATTATGGCTTTTCGGAAGCGCCTTTGAAATTGGAAGTAAGGTAGGAATTTTTTTTTTGTATAAATTGTAAAGTGAACAGCATAAAAGCCAAAATGCCAGAGAGTAGTTAAATAGTACTGTCAAAATGTCACTGATTATCAATGTTTTACGACATTTTTTCCGTTTATTTGTGTTGGCACATGGATTGAGGTAAGTAGATTAGAAGCACACCTAATTAGGTCGTAAGACCAAAAATTAAAAAATATAAGAGTATGATAAACACAAATAACATGACTATCAAGACTGGCGAAGCAGTCCAAGCTGCCCAGCAAATAGTCGTAGAACATGGTCAACAAGCCATAGAGCCTGCTCACTTACTGAAAGGGATTTTTAGAGCAGATGAGCACGTACCGACCCACTTATTTAGCAAACTAGGTATTCGGTCTAGTGTGGTCGAACAAGCGCTAGATAGTATCATCGAGTCCTTTCCTAAGGTGAGTGGAGGTAATCCATATTTTTCAAAAAATGCCATCACTGTTTTTCAAAAAGCGAATGACTACCTAAAGACATTTAATGATGATTACGTCGCCTTGGAGCATTTGATGTTGGCGATCCTTGCGGGTAATACAGGCACTGCCCGAATGCTCAAAGATATGGGCATCAATGAGATGGATTTGAAAGCAGCAGTACATGATCTCCGAAAAGGGGATAGAGTAACCTCTAAAAATGCAGAGGCTAATTATGATTCTTTGAATAAATACGCCATTAATCTGAATGAGCGAGCACGTCGTGGAAAATTAGATCCAGTCATTGGACGGGAAGAAGAAATCCGTAGGGTATTACATATTTTAGCTAGACGGACAAAGAATAATCCTATCTTGGTGGGTGAGCCTGGTACAGGTAAGACAGCGATTGTGGAAGGTTTAGCTCACCGTATTATATCAGGAGATGTACCAGAGGATTTAAGAACCAAAGAAATCTATAGCCTAGATATGGGCGCTTTGATAGCTGGCGCAAAATTTCAAGGAGAGTTTGAAGAAAGATTAAAATCGGTCGTCAATGAGGTGGCAAAAGCAGATGGAGAGATCATTCTTTTTATTGATGAGATTCATACGTTGATAGGAGCGGGTAAAGGGCAAGGGGCGATGGATGCCGCTAATATTTTGAAACCAGCTTTGGCTCGTGGAGAATTACGTACAGTTGGTGCAACCACTTTAGAGGAGTATCAAAAATATTTTGAAAAAGACAAAGCATTAGAAAGGCGATTTCAAAAGGTAATGGTGGATGAGCCTTCAGAGGAGGACGCTATTTCTATTTTGAGAGGGTTAAAGGAACGGTATGAAAATTACCACAAAGTGAGTATTACCGATGATGCCATTGTGGCTTCGGTTCAGCTTTCGCAAAGATATATTACCGATAGGTTCCTGCCAGATAAGGCGATTGATTTGATAGATGAAGCTGCCGCTAAGTTGCGTTTAGAGATGAATTCGGTGCCTGAGGAATTGGATGAGGTCGAAAGAAAAGTCCGACAATTGTTAATTGAAAAAGCGGCAATGAAACGGGAGCAAGACAAGGATAAGCTGAAGAAGATTAATATGGAATTGGCAAATTTAGAGGAGGTGCAAAAAAGTTTACGGGCAAAATGGGAAGATGAAAAGAATATCGTTCAAAGTATTCAAGATGCCAAAGAGGCTATTGAGCAATTAAAATTAGAAGCTTTACAAGCAGAACGTTCGGGAGACTTTAATAAAGCTGCTGAGATTAAATACGGTAAATTACCAGAACATGAAGCTAGATTGAAGGAACTGTTATTAGAAATGGAACACCTTCAAAAGAACAATGACCTTTTATTAAAGGATGAAGTAGGAGCAGAAGACATTGCAGAAGTAATCGCTAAATGGACTGGAGTACCGGTTAAAAAAATGCTCAAAGGCGAACGGGAAAAACTGCTTACATTAGAAGATGAACTACACCAAAGAGTTATCGGACAAGAAGAAGCAGTGAGCGCAGTTGCGGATGCTATTAGGCGTAGTAGAACGGGCCTTTCTAATGAAAATAGACCCATCGGTTCTTTTTTATTCATGGGTACGACTGGTGTGGGTAAAACCGAATTAGCAAAAGCACTAGCTGATTATTTATTCAATGACGAAAATCTAATGACCCGTATTGATATGTCCGAATATCAAGAACAGCATGCAGTTTCTAGGTTAGTGGGCGCTCCTCCGGGGTATGTGGGCTATGATGAAGGAGGCCAATTGACGGAAGCCGTTCGAAGAAAACCTTATTCTGTCGTGTTGCTCGATGAAATTGAGAAAGCGCATCCTGATGTCTTTAATATTCTCTTACAAGTATTAGAAGATGGGCGATTGACTGATAATAAAGGGCGAGTAGCCAACTTCAAGAATGTCATAGTCATTATGACTTCCAATATCGGGTCCGATGTCATACGAGATAATTTTGCGGAGTTTTCGGAGAAGAACCGTCAAACCGTAATTGATAAAACCAAGACGGAGGTATTTGAAAGATTAAAGCAAACCGTAAGACCAGAATTCTTGAATAGGATTGATGAGGTATTGATGTTTACGCCGTTGACCCAGGCTAACATCCGTCAGATAGTTGGGTTGCAGTTGAAAGGTCTTACGTCAAAACTGACAAAGCAAGAAATTGAATTTTCTTATACCGAGGCGGCTGCAGATTGGTTAGGCAAAAAAGGTTATAATCCAGAATTTGGGGCAAGACCTGTCAAACGAGTCATACAGAAAGAAGTACTCAATGCGTTGTCTGTTGAAATGTTGGCGGGTAATATTCAGACCAAATCAAAAATCCAAATGGAGGTCAAAGAGGACAAAATAGCCTTTAAAGTTTTATAAAAAAAAGCTAAGGTATGTAAGTCGTGCGTGTATGTCGGGCCGAGTATGTCGCAGAACAAGTCGCATTTGTTCCCCGCTGGCGGGGTCGAATTTGGGATAATCAAAAATTGGAATAACCAACACCATTTAAATTCGGGGGTGGAACATTCCCTCACAATTAAAAAAATCA
>CAYRVZ010000329.1:0-3023 GCA_964427815.1 uncultured Saprospiraceae bacterium
TCATTTGAAGAGTTAGTTATGCAAAGTAGTTTATATGAAGAAACCAATAATTTGCCCATTCGGATGATATATGGGTCTTACCCTGATGTAATTGTACAGCAAACCAACCAACGGGAGGTGCTAGAAAATCTCGCAAACAGTTATTTATATAAAGATATATTAGAGTGGGGAAAAATTAAAAAATCAAATAAGATTTTGAAACTTTTACAAGCCTTAGCATTTCAAATAGGAAACCAAGTTTCATACCATGAATTGGCACAGACAGTAGGAATTAATAGTATTACCGTGGAAAGCTATATTGATTTATTGGAAAAATCCTTTGTCATATTTCGATTGCCAAGTTTTAGCAGAAACCTAAGAAGTGAATTAAAAAAATCCAAGAAAATTTATTTTTATGACAATGGAATTCGTAATGCATTAATCAACAATTTTAACCAATTAGATCTTAGAAATGATAATGGTGCTTTGTGGGAGAATTACATCATAAGTGAAAGAATGAAATTCACTCAATACCACCAAATTTACAGCAATAAATATTTTTGGCGAACCAAGTCACAATTAGAAATTGATTATATTGAAGAAAGAGAAGGTAATCTTTTTGCTTATGAGTTTAAGTGGGGAAAGAATAATAAAGCAAAAATTCCCAAATCATTTTTAAGCTCTTACCCTAAAGCAAAAACTGAAATCATTACACCAGAAAATTATATAGATTGGATCACATAAAATGCTCTTTAACTGTAAACAGCTTAAGCAACTCAACAACGTAAAAAAATAAATGAAACAAATAATACAAGACCTAAAAGCAGGTCAAACCATACTAGAAGAAGTACCTGTACCGCAAGTAAAAGCAGGACAAGTACTGATAAAAACACATCGTTCGCTCGTGTCCTTAGGTACAGAGAAGATGTTGGTAAACTTCGGCAAGGCTAGTTATATCCAAAAAGCCAAGCAACAACCTGAAAAGGTGAAAATGGTGTTGGATAAAATAAAAACCGATGGATTACGTCCAACGTTAGAAGCCGTTTTTAGAAAGCTAGGAGAACCATTGCCTCTTGGTTATTGTAATGTAGGAGAAGTCATAGGCGTAGGAAAGGGTGTAGAAGAATTTCAAATCGGAGATAGAGTCGCATCCAACGGCAATCACGCAGAAGTCGTATCCGTTCCTAAAAACTTAGTAGCCAAAATACCTGAAGGCGTGACTTATGATGAAGCGGCATTTACCGTTATCGGAGCCATAGCCCTGCAAGGCATCCGACTGATCAACCCAACCTTTGGCGAAACTATCGTAGTGACAGGGTTAGGATTGATAGGCTTGGTCGCAACACAATTGTTAAAAGCTAATGGATGTAAAGTGATTGGTCTAGACTTTGACTCCACTAAAGTAGAATTGGCAAAAAGCTGGGGCATAGAAGCCTATAATGTCGCAAATGCCAATCCCGTAGATTTAGTAATGGATAGTACAGCTGCCATTGGAGCAGACGGTGTGTTGATAACGGCTTCCACGTCCAGCAATGACGTGATTTCGCAAGCTGCCAATATGAGTCGTAAAAAAGGACGGATTGTATTGGTAGGAGTGATTGGGTTAAATATCCAAAGAGCCGATTTCTTTAAAAAGGAATTGAGTTTTCAAGTGTCTAGCTCCTATGGGCCAGGGCGATATGATGATGAGTACGAGCAAAAAGGTAATGATTATCCAATAGGCTATGTACGGTGGACTGAAAAAAGGAATTTTGAAGCAGTCTTAGCGGCCTTGAAAAATGGACAGCTCCAAGTCCAACCACTGATTAGTGAAATAATCGACTTAAAAGATTACAATGTCATATATGGAAATATGCCCAAGTCCAAATCCATCGCTTCCATATTAAAATATACGGGAGAAGTTAAAATAACGGACACAAAAATTATAATTGATAAACAAAGAAAATTCACAGGGCAAAAAGGCGTAATAGGGATTATTGGGGCTGGGAATTATACCAAAGCGATGATCTTACCCCAATTGAATAAACTAAATGCCAATATAAAATACATCGCCAGTGCAAGCGGGCTGTCAAGCACAATCGCTGCCAAGAAATATAGTGTAGGCGCAACAACAACCAATTATCAAGAAATATTGGCAGATAGCGATGTTGACACGGTACTAATCACTACCCGTCACAATCTACATGCCCAGCAAGTCATAGAATCCCTAAAAGCAGGAAAACATGTGTTTGTAGAAAAGCCACTGGCATTAAACTACGCTGACTTAGATGAAATCGAAAAAGTCTATCAAGAATCGAATACGACGCTTACCATTGGTTTTAATCGAAGATTTTCGCCTTTTATCCAAGATGCAAAGGAACAGTTAGGAAGTAGCGACACACCTATCAATGTAATTGCGACAATGAACGCAGGTTTTATTCCGCCAGAAGTATGGGTGCAAGACATGGAAGTAGGTGGTGGACGTATAATAGGGGAAGCATGCCACTTGATAGATTTAATTACTTACCTTGGGGGAAGTGAAGTTGAGTCGGTTGTAATGAATGCCTTAGGTGCGAACCCCAAAGAAAATACAGATAATGCAAGTATTCTATTAAAATATAAGAACGGCTCACAAGGAGTCATTAACTATTTTTCAAACGGAAGCAAAGCCTACTCCAAGGAGCGGGTAGAAATATATTCCCAGAACAGAACGATGATTATCGATAATTTTAGGAAGTCAACATTTTACGGTTTTAAATCGAAAGGTTTAAAAAAGCGTCAAGATAAAGGGCAGGCGAATCTATTTAAGACCTATTTGGCGGCTCTTCAGAATGGGGGCGACTCTATTATACCTTTCGGTGAAATAATGAATACTTCTCGGGCTGCGGTTGCGGCGGTAGAGTCTTTGAAAACTGGGGGCTGGGTAAAGATTTTATAAGCTTTTAGCCGTTCGCTAAAGTGAACGGTAAAAAGCGAACGGTAAAAAACTAGTGGAAAGAAGCTATTGGAGAAAGTACGAGTCGTAAGGGATTTAACCTTTACCATCGTTAATGAAGGGGGCGAAT
>CAYRVZ010000330.1:0-2999 GCA_964427815.1 uncultured Saprospiraceae bacterium
CCTATTATTGCGAAAGCTACTCTTACGTCATTTTAAAGATTCGGCAGTTGCTATTGTTTTATTTACTATTTATTTCACCACCAATTATTTAAATCAAAACACCATTGAAAGTGCCTACACGCATAACCATCTTTTTACGCTATATGCTATTCTCCTCCTCCTTTCGGAAAACTACTACAAGAACCCAAGATTAAAAACAGGCATTGGCATTGGACTTACGGTAGGGATAATGACACTCATACGCCCTACGGAATTGATTTCAATTTTAATACCCTTATTTTGGTTGATCAATCCAAAAGAAATTAAAGAAAGGTTGCATTTCTTAAGGGCACACTTTTCTCATTTGATTGTCGCAACGATATTGGTCATATTAATTGGCTTCCTCCAATTAGTCTATTGGAAATATGCCACTGGAGATTGGATATATTATAGTTATGGAGACCAAGGTTTTGATTTCCTAAGCCCACATTTTTACAATTGTATTTTTACTTTCAAAAAAGGCTGGTGGGTTTATACGCCTATCATGTCTTTTATTGTACCAGGTTTTTTCATTTTGCGAAAGCGAAAAAATATATTTCTACCTGCTCTTATATATAGCTTACTCTTCATGTACATTGTTTTTTCTTGGCAAGTATGGTGGTATGGCGGCTCTATGGGTCAACGTTCCGTCGTTCAATTATATGTATTGTTAGCTTTTCCATTAGCTGCTCTGTCTGAATATGCATTAAGTAAGAGGCGATGGCTAAAAGGCGCTTTTTTTGCAGCTATTATTTTTTGTACGTATTACAATTTCTGGTTAACCTACCAGGCACATTATGGGGGGCAGCTACATCCAGAACGCATGAATCGGTATTATTTCCGCAAGGTCTTTCTTCGTACCAAAGCAGACATCAACCACAAGGCTCTGCTCGACAATAAAGATTACTATGATGCACCTATTCAAAAACCCGAAGAAATCTATTTCAATGACTTTGAATCAGATACCATTGGTATTTGTCATGGCAATGCCCTATCTGGAAAAAAGAGTTTTTGCTTGAGTAAAAATGGTCCTACTTTCCCAATTGTTTCTCTTCTTTTACCCAAGAATAAAAAATGGTTACGGGCTTCTGCCAATATCCATTTACGTCCAAAAGAATGGAACGATTGGAGTGCTACTCAGTTTGTTTTACAATATAAAAACAAAGGGAAAGATGTAAAAACCAATCTAATCCGACTAGACTATCTCATAGATGGAGATGGCCCAAAAGTATTACATTTAGATAGCAAGATCCCGACAAAACCTTTTGATGAAGTAAGGCTTTTCTTTTTATCTTATTCGGATCACAGCCAAGTGGCTATTGATGACTTAAAGGTGGTTGTTTTTAATGAGTGATATTTTTTTGGCGAATTTATGTCCTAGGAGAATCCCCTTCCTCAAGGTTTAAACAATCGGAAATGCTCATCTTCATACAAGAGTAAATAAGGGAGTGTGTCACTTTCCGGGAAGGTGTGTTTATCAACAATGATTAACTTTAAACCTTGTCGCTTAAAATCGGACATCCATTCTGTTTTACCTATTACATCATTTCGTACCGACCAAGCCTTCCTTCCAGAGAAATATGCCAATGAGGGATTCAAAAAAGAATTGACCATCACTGAATCTGCAGGCCCTATATACTTGTCCACTATTGGCTTCAAGGTTATATGATAATTATGCGTTTGTCCATATTGATAATCTTCATATACTCGGCGTAATGGAAAAAAAGCTAATACTAAAGCTACTAAAAATAAAGCATAGACCATAATAGGCTTTTGTTTATCACCAATCAATTTATTGAACAAATATCCAATATTCATTGCCATCATGGGCACATACAAAATGACATAATATTCATGCGTGTGAAAAGTACCCGCAGTCTTTAAAATAAAGAGAAAAGTAACAAAACTATATGAAATAAAGGCAATCAAATACTTCACATCACGGCTAAAAATAGCCGCTACTATTCCCGCTAAAGCCAAGTAATAGCTAGTAGCATTCCGATAGACTACATCTTGAAAGATATTCAAATGAGCTTGAGTATTTTTTATAAATACTTGCCAGCCATCACTCAATGTCGTTGGCCAAATCAATCGATTTTGATACGTTTCTAGTAAATAATCCATCCAGTATCCATACCAAAAACCAATCATGCCTAGCGTCACTATCATCAACCCTGCAAAATTGATTTTTCCCCGCAAGGGGTTTCTTACCTCAAAAAATGGGATTAGCAGAATCATAGCTGGTGGGATAAAAGAAATCTTATTCAAAAACCCCAAGGTCAGGAATACAAAACCTAGTATCAAATCTCGCTTCCTCATCTCCTCCAAATAAATCCAAGCATAGTAAACACCAATCAACACCAAACTTAAAGCAAAGGTATCAGGCATCGTCTTGCGTGCATAGACTAGCACAACAGAAAACATCAAAAATAAAGCAGAAAACAATCCCATCCATTCCCCTTTAAATCGTTTCATCGTTTTATAAAAAAACCAAAAGCCCGTAAAAGTTACCGTCCAATTAAGCCACCTTCCTACCCATTCATTATAACCAAGCACCTTGTAAAAAAAAGACAGTACATAATTATAAAAAGGAAATTCGGTGGACATAATGCCTGGCGTTTTGCCGATATCATATTTTGGAAAAAAGATATTTGCGTCAGGCTCCATAAAATTTCTAGCTATCATTAGCGTCAGTGTTTGACGCCAATTATGATCATCTGTTGGCGGTTGATTGATAAAGAACAATCCAACTAGATACACCAAAACAAGAGAAATGGACAGCACAGGAAGTTTAGTTTTCTTTTGATGTTTCAATTATAGTTTCTTTAGTTTGCGAAATAAATCCAGTCGTAAAGATACTATTTATTGGCATTCTAATTTTACACCAACCACAAGTAAAGACACCACTTTCCAAAAGTTACAGACTTTTCGAAAGTTCGACGAGGTAAAGGGTTAAAGGAAAAGCCTGATGACGGTAAAAA
>CAYRVZ010000331.1:0-2998 GCA_964427815.1 uncultured Saprospiraceae bacterium
TTGCCGAACAATTGAATTCCAAAAAGTTTTATCCTTTTCACTTCCTTTCGCATAGTACTGATAGGTATCAAAACCAAAATCTTTTATTTCTTTAGTATCTTCTCCCATCAAAAAGGAAACGACCATCTTTATCCTATAGTTTTCTTTGATTTCTTGAATGGCCTTTAATGTCAGAATCATTTCATCTTTCACTTCTAACCTTTCCTGTGGATACTTACAATTATCACATTTTCCTTCGCAATTTTTAATCTCAAAATCCTCTCCAAAATAATGCAATAAATATTGTCTTCGGCAGGTTGCAATTTCAGAATATGCCATCATATCTTGCATCAACAAGGAACCCATCTCTCGCTCTGCAACTGGCTTATCTCGAAGAAATTTTTCCAATCGCTGAATATCCTTATAATTATAAAAAGCCAAACAATGGCCCTTCATGCCATCCCTACCCGCACGGCCTGTTTCTTGATAATAATTCTCAATACTTTTGGGGATATCAAAATGAATCACAAAACGCACGTCTGGCTTATCAATGCCCATTCCAAAAGCAATAGTTGCGACGATTACGTCCACATTTTCCAAAAGAAAGTCATCTTGCGCTTTTGTTCTTGTTTTTGAATCTAGCCCAGCGTGATAGGGCACTGCCTTTACTTTATTAGTTCTCAAGAAGCTGGCAATATCCTCAGTCGTCTTTCTATTTTGTACATAGATAATCCCAGATTCTTTGTCCGCATTCTCCCTAATGAATTTTAGTATACTTTTTAATACTTCTGGTTTTTTTCCTTTGGGCCGAACTTCATAGAACAAGTTGTCGCGATTAAAAGAAGAAACAAAAACATTCTCCCCCACCATTTCGAGATTTCGAATGATATCTGATTTCACCTTTGGTGTCGCAGTTGCAGTCAAGGCAATCACAGGAATATCTTTACCGATATAATCCAACATCGAACGTATCTTCCTGTATTCAGGCCTAAAATCATGCCCCCACTCTGAAATACAATGTGCCTCATCTACCGCGATAAAAGAGATATTTACACTTTTAAAGAAAATCAAATTTTCTTCTTTTGTTAAAGTTTCGGGAGCCACAAAAAGTAATTTCGTCCGACCTTCTACGATGTCATTTTTTACCTTTTTGGTCTGGGTCTTATTGAGAGAAGAATTCAAAAAATGGGCAACATCGTCATCGTCACTATGCCCCCTCACAGAATCCACTTGATTTTTCATCAAAGCAATCAATGGAGAAACCACAATAGCCGTCCCTTCCATCATTAAAGCCGGTAATTGATAACAAAGAGACTTTCCTCCGCCAGTAGGCATAATGACAAAAGTATCAATACCATCTAGGACACTTTGAATGACATCCTCTTGGAATAATTTAAACTTATCAAACCCAAAAAAGCGTTTCAGGGATTTTTTAATGTCATATTGAACAACAGTATTCACGTCGTCTTTCATTTTCTATGTTTTCTCTCAAGTCCAAAGCATCATCTTATCATCATCTTCATCTTTCGCAAACATTGAGACAGAAGCAGCTACTTTAAAAATCGTTATTTTTCGGAGAATTTAAGTTGAACTACTTAAGATTAAGGAGTTCTACTTACGCAAAGTGTACTTAATACGTAATTGTATTCAAAACACCTACAATTTAGTGCTCAAAAAGCTTTATTTTGCGCTCCTTAAAATAACGAGCCACCAAAAATACGACAAAAGAATGAGAAAAGAAACATTAATCGCAAAAATCGCAAAAGAAACCATACAAATAGAAATAGATACCCTCAAGGGGTTAGTTTCCTCTATAAATACTGCTTTTATTTCTGCTATTAATTTGATTGCCTCTCAAAAAGGGCGTTTAATCGTGACGGGTATTGGCAAAAGTGCCATAGTGGGGCAAAAAATAGTGGCAACCTTCAATTCTACGGGTACTCCTGCCATCTTTATGCATGCATCTGACGCCATTCATGGGGATTTGGGAATTATCCAAAAGCAGGATACTATATTGCTTATTTCTAAAAGTGGTTCTACTCCGGAAATCAAAGTATTAATGGAGTCTCTACAAAAATTAAAGAATCCTACTATTGCGATGGTTAGCAATCTACAATCTTCTTTGGCGAAAGCGGCGACCTATACCCTACACACACCCGTCGCCAAAGAAGCTGACCCCAACAATCTCGCTCCCACAGCGTCCACCACTGCTCAAATGGCTATGGGAGATGCGATGGCGACTTCATTACTGGCATTGCGTGGGTTTTCTTCTGCGGACTTTGCTCAAATTCATCCTGGAGGCGCACTAGGCAAACAACTTTTTTTACGGGTTCGAGATCTCATCAAAGATAGTGAATTGCCACAAGTCAAAAAAAATGATTCTATCCATCAAGTGATCATCGAAATCACCTCCAAACGTCTAGGGGCAACAGCTGTCACGACACCTTCTGGGCTTTTAGCAGGTGTCATCACCGATGGTGACTTGCGTAGAATGTTAGAGTCTGGGGAAGAAATGAATCGCCTTACGGCAAAAGACATCATGACTGCTCGTCCTAAAACGATCTCTATTGATGCTTTAGCAACCCAGGCTATTGAAGTCATTCGTCAGTACGGGATATCGCAGCTTGTGGTGGTTAAAGGTAAAAAATATGCGGGTATCTTGCACGTGCACGATCTGATAAGAGAAGGTTTTTTTTAAAAATAACAAAGTCAACATGAATAACCATCAGTACTGGGGCAAAGTCAAATCGGATTGGGCTGGATTTTCCTCAAACATCACTTTTAAATCTAAATATTTTGATGACATTGAAGCCATCGTTTTTTTAGGAGATGACCTTTTAGAGGAAGATAAAATTGTAAAACCACCGAGCAACAGCTCTCTAGACGAATTTGAAAAAACCTATACTCGTTTTTTGAATGATCTGGACAATATTATTAGTGAGATCATGAATAAGACATTTAAGCGGTATCTTAATCTATACGCACATTATTATGAACATCAAGAGAGGTCTAATGAGCC
>CAYRVZ010000332.1:0-2991 GCA_964427815.1 uncultured Saprospiraceae bacterium
ATTCTTTCCATACTTAGCTGTAATCATGGACGCCCATTTGGCAGATTCTAACCATGTCTCTGGTGCGTCTTGTGCCGTTTTAAGAATGAGCTTCAAATCTTTAAATGTTACACCAGGTGCAACGAGACTAGGTGGCATATCCCCCAAAGAAGTCAACCCATTGCACGTAGGGTCGTTCCCAACTATGACTAAATAATCTCGGATTTCGCCTACAAAACCACCGCTTGGACTTATATTCACATCTCCTATTGCCATCCTTGCCCGATACATCCCTGCTGGAAAATTTGGATTATTCATACTAGAAATACTAAAGCTAAATGGTGAGCCGCTAATTTGACTAGGCGGAATGATAGGGCTAAAGGCTCCATTCTTATCCATTAACCACATACCAAAATAGGCAGTATTGAGATTACTTCCTACTTGTATTTCATAGTCCTTATCAAAATAGATTACGCTTGAGACATCAAAAAAATTCTGATGCTTTCCGTTAGCATCTTGATACGCTATTGTCTTATCTATTAAGGGGTTTGTTCCTTGTTGTATCTTCAGGTTTGTTATTTTTCCAAAAATATCATTATAGATCCCATAATACGATTCATTCCACGATGGCACTGTAAAGCTAGAGCCATTACAGTTAACTAATCCGACATCCCACATGGCACTTGAACCATATCCTGTTGGGGTCGGCAACTGCCAAAATTTTGGCAACCCAGTCGCTGGATCATAGGACTCTGGACTGGCAGCGGTGAAGGCGACACGCATTTTTATTAGACCTGGATTTGTTCCTGGCGGAATTTTAAAATCATAGTCAATTGTTTGGGTAAAATTATTATTTTGAGTGAAGTTATTTTCATCCAACTTAAGGAATTTATCAGTCGCTACAACGCCAGATTCATCTAGAAATGAGTGGTTATCAGCGCCAACAATATCAATACTCTCCCCTACATCTAAAATCGGGTATCCGCTCGCATCTATTCCTATATATTTGTTTTCAAATTTTCCATCTTCATTATAATCAATCCAAATACGCATAAAGTATTCTTTGCCTTCATACGCAAGCTTGACCCCATCATTAGGAAGCTGTATAGTAACACTTCCTGTATACAAATCCCCAGGAGAAACTGTTGCCGATACAATTCCATCATAAAAGCCATTTACCGTGGGGGCAAACGTTCCTGCATTTTGGTTCAGTGCACCCAAACTAAAGCTCCCTGAACCGTCACCATAACCAACTAAACCTTCAAGACCTTGACAGAACGGTTTTTGCTCTAATACAACCCCACCACCATAAGATTGAAGTCCCCGCATTTCTGGGGCGAGCCCTTTAAGTGTCGGGTAAGCCTGACCTGCGTAAGCACTATAAAATCCGTCAAAATTTAATAAAGTCGAAGGATCATTTACTGCAGGATTCAGCTTAATTTTTCTTTGGGGGCAATTAATGATATTATCGGCATCATACCCAATATCTGATGCCCACTCGTGGTACTCTCTTAGTATCCCAAATTTGCTAAAACCTTGCGGATAAGCATCCTTTGCTCGAATATTAATTCCTATGAATTCTTTCATGGTCTGACCATGAAGCAATTCAACTCCAACAGTGGCTAGTAGCAGAACTAGCAGTAAAAACTTTTTCATAACTATTCTATTTTACAATTTAATAAAAGCCTAATCCAAGCGACAAGATACTAATCAACACTCTAATTCAATTCATCTTTTACTCTCTTTCTTTACACTATCTACTCCTGTCTTAACACAAAGGTGAAAGAAAAAAAACCGAATAAACCAAATTTTTCAACACTTTTTTTTTAACTTCGCCTAATATTTTTTACCGACCACTGATTAAAAATAGCATTATGAAGTTTTTCTTCGCCTTATTTCTTTTTCTTAGTATTAGTTATTTGGCTGCAAGCCAAACCATATTACTTGAGCGTCAAGGGCAAGTAGATTCCTTTGTATGCGCAAGCAATATCCACTCTATTCAAATTGGCTCCGCTATCAAAGATAGTGATATTCATGACATCTCAAAACTCTCTTGCATTCAGTCTCTTTGGGGAGTTGGCCTAGTCGTTGTCAACAATCCACACTTAAAATCACTCAATGGACTGCAAAATATCCATAGCATTAATGGGGCGCTTATTATTAAAAATAATGATTCGCTTACTAACCTTATCGGATTGCCTCCTTATTACAATTGCACAGAACCGACCGACTATTGGAGATATATTTCGATTGGTAGCAATAACTCGCTGAACACCCTTGAAGGGTTTCCAACAGTCAACAACTTAAACCTTATTGGCATTGGAGGTAATTTATCTCTTACAAGTCTTGCTCATATCCCATCTATTCAAGGACTAAATAAACTAGGAATTGGCACGAATAATTTGACAAATTTAACAAGCCTACCTAATTTTGATACAATCTTTGAAAAGCTATATATTACAGCAACTGAAATAACATCGCTCCACGGCCTAGACAGCCTAAAATTTTGTCAAGAGATTATCCTAAAAAATGTGGATAATATTGTTAACCTAGAAGGGCTCGGCAGCTTGGATTCTGTTCGGAAATTTACCATCGAATCTTGCGACAAACTCCAAAACTTTGCAGGACTAAATAACCTCCGAGCTGTTTATTCGCTAGAAATCTCAGAAAATAATGCCTTGCAAAATTTTAGTGGCATTGAAAATACCGATAAAATCGAGCAGATTGAAATCATCAACAACCCTGCCTTAGTCAACTTAATAGGGCTAGATTCTTTAGAGATTATGGAATCTTTTGTCTGCAAAGACAATCCTAATTTAATCTCCATGGATGAACTTAGTGCGCAAGTCACTGGCCAACTTAAAATTGAAAATTGTAACAATCTCCAACATATCAACAAAACTCATGGAGCCGCAACTTGGGGCATATCCATCAAAAACAACCCTAGACTCAAAAACTATGGCCCCTTTCCTAACGTCATTCCTTTTAATTCACAGGAAATAGAAATCATAC
>CAYRVZ010000333.1:0-2984 GCA_964427815.1 uncultured Saprospiraceae bacterium
GCCTGCCACATTTACGAAATATCGGCTTTTTTTTTGTTTATTCTCTTGATAATACAATAGTCCTGCATTATGCTTTTTCACTCTAAAAGCCTGCAACATCTGTAACCATTCCTTGCCCCACTTAGGTATTTTGTGGGTTTTTACAAAATCATTTCCTGTACCAACAGGCAAAATAAAGACAATTGGGAGGGTCGCTACATTGGCTAAAAGTAAACCATTAACCAATTCGTGAAAGGTACCATCACCTCCTACTGAGATGTAACATTTATAATTCTTAGCTCGAGCATTTTTAGCAATTCGAATTCCATCTCCTTTACAAGTTGATTCTTCAAAATCAAATTTAATATTATTACTTTTCAAGGATTTTTGCACCGCTGGCCAAAGTTTTTTCACCTTTCCACTTCCTGATACAGGGTTCACCAAAAAGAAATACTTATCGCTCATCATTCAGCGTATTAATTATTTGGTCTGCACTGATATCTTGCATACATCTAAAGTGTTTTTGGGGGCATTCATCGTACCCAATTTTCGAGCAGGGTCGGCACTTTAGAGGCTGTATTTCTAATATTTTATTAATATTCCTTTCAGGATATGGGGTCATTCCAAAAGCAGGAATTGTATTTCCCCAAACGGATACAATCGGCGTCCCTAGAGCCGCTGCAATATGCATCATTCCCGTGTCAGGCGTTAATATTTTTTGTGCAAACGAAATAATAGACGCGGATTCAAATAGTGAGGTGCTTCCGCAAAAATTAATAACATTATCTTTATTCACTTTTCGAGTAATTATTTCTCCATCTTCTTTTTCACTTGGCCCTCCTAATAAAGCAACGGGTCCGTTCCATTGTTGTGCAACAATGGATAATTTATGAATGGGAATTCTTTTCGTATTCAAGGCCGCACCAACAGCAATAGCTAAAAGTTCTGAATGGCTTGCGCTAAAATTTGGGAAGTATTTTTGCAGATTTGATTCATCCCAAGATTTATCCTTGGGCATAAAAAAGTCTAAACCTAGATTATCCTTTTTAATACCAAACGGTTTTACTGTATCCAGATAGCGATCAACAATATGCCTATCGGGTAGATGATTGATTTTAAATTTCGTCATCAACCATTTTTGTTTATTTAACTTATTGAAACTTACAGAAGGTTTTTTAAGCGCCATCTTAATTAATAATGACCTTAAATTTCGATGTAAATCTATGACCAAATCATATTTTTCCTTTTTTAATAAAGGAGTGATTTCTGAAAGTTTTTTCCGAAAGGAGAACACCTTGTCAATATAAGGATTAGCCTCTAAAATACTGCCAAAAGCCGCTTTGGTCACAAAATGAATTTCTGCACTCCACTGTTTTTTGACTACCCGGATTACAGGCGAAGTCAACACGATATCCCCTATCGAACTAAATCGGATGATGAGTACTTTTTTGGGTTGCTTAAATTGGGTCTGCGTCATTGAGAACAAACATACAGATTTTTTTTAAATAAAAACTGTGTGGGATGTAAGGGTTTCTTGAAAAAAGCCTCCATTCTGGACTCAAAATTCATCGTACTAATGTAATATCTCCTTTAAATACTTCTGTGTCCCCATTCAAGAAAAGTATTTCGGCTACATAAACAAACACCGCTGGATCAAGGTCTCGACCTTTGTAGCGTCCATTCCAGCCTTGGTTAGCATCATTCGGGGTCAGATCTTTTCCTTGATAAACCAAATTACCCCATCTATCAAACACCCTCAAGGCATTTATTTTTTCAACTCCTTTATCCGTGAATATTTTGAAAATATCATTATTGCCATCATTATTTGGTGAGAATACATTTGGGACAAAGACATTGCGCGATACATCCACAGAAACTAAGACGGAGTCCATCATTCTACACCCAAATAAATCCTTAGCCACTACAAAGTACTCAGTTGTGTGAAATGGCGTCACTTCCACACTTAAACAAGAATCACAATCCAAATAAGTTGCGGGTGTCCAACGTAAAGAATCTGCCAATGAATTTGTAGATACATGGAGGAATTCTGAATATCCAAGTTTGACTATTATTTCGTCTTCGACGATATCCAAAAACTCAGGTGTTGGGAAATAATCTAATTCGGTTGAATTGGTTGAATCACATCCATCACTTGTCAAATCAAATTTCGTATATATGCCCGGGTTTGTGGTCAAAGCACCTGTGAACAGTTCAAAAGGTGTCCCATTACACAATATCACTTGCACCGTATCTGCAGAAGGATATTTCAAAACAAAAGTTAAGTCTACCAAACTATCACAACCCTGAATTGAAGAAAACACGGAAGAGAAAATGGTATCTTTAGTAACATAATTTCCTCCCCAAAAAATGGTATCCCCAGCACAAATAATTTGGCTTTCACTTTTTTTATAATTTTGATATTCTGCTACTAAAAAGCTATCAACATGTACGCAAGTATTTCGAAAGGATCTAACCCAATACATTCCAGATTTATTGACTAGCCTAGAAGCTACATTTAGTCCGTCATTCCATTGATAATAATCAACAACATCTTCATTTGCCGTAAGGGAAATAGACTCATCTGGGCAGAATCCATTTGGTTCAAAAGAGGAACCTCCAAAAGGATTCTCAGAAACAACAAAAGAATCGATATAAACACAATTAGCCAAGGTTATTTCGACATAGTACAAACCTTTGGTAGCTGTTTCATAAGAATAGGCAGTATGTCCATCTTGCCAAAGGTAGCTAGCCCCCGGAATCGCAAAGGTAGGAATCAAGCTAATAGACAAATCTTTACAAACTTCTATACTTGCCTTATTACTATCATTATTGGACAAGACTGCTACTTTTATAATAGCTGTATCAACGGTGTTGCAAGCCCCTACGCCGAAAGCTAAAAGTTTAATTTCATAATTTCCTGGTTCTTTAAAAGTATAACTTGGGTTTGTTTCTGTTGAGGTAGCTCCATTATCATCAAAATCCCATAAGTAAGTACTTGCTCCTTT
>CAYRVZ010000334.1:0-2968 GCA_964427815.1 uncultured Saprospiraceae bacterium
GATTAGTAACCAACATAAGCCCCAGCACTTGATTCGGGAAACTCACGCTTGGCGATTCACGGCAGTCGTCAGTCCTCCATTATCTTTATTTTGAGCGGTATGCGCACCCAGTAGATAGATTTTATCCTGAGGTACTTCACTTTGGATTAGGCATCCAAACCCTATATCAGCTCACTAAGCAACCATTTCTATAATAGGCTGTCTATAAACTAAGAAATGAATGAAGGTGAAGACGAGCCCAATGGAAAGCAAGTTGGTCAATTCCTGTATGAATGGGGATCGAGAGGCACAGTATCGGTTATATAGTCGGTATAGCGTCGCTATGTTCAATATTTGTTTGCGAATTTTGCGTAAGCATGAAGATGCAGAAGATGCCTTGCAGGATGCTTTCTCTTTGGTTTTTCGCAAGATGGATACTTTTCGACATGAATCCACACTAGGGGCATGGATAAAGAGAATTGTTGTGAATACTTGCTTGAATGAGATAAAGAAGCGAAAGGAATTTCTGGTTGAATTAGAAGAGGGTATGCATTTTATTGACGAACCGACTGACCTTCCGGAAAATACACTTGAGGTCACAAAGATTCAGCAAGCGCTAGGCGCTTTACCAGATGGGTATCGAACGATTTGTTCGTTGTATTTGTTTGAGGGGTATGATCATCAAGAGATTGCCACCTTGCTTGATATTAGCGTCTCAACCTCTAAATCCCAATTGCATCGAGGCAAAAAACTATTAAAAAAAAAATTAATCGACTATGGATAATTTAGAAAAATTCATACAACAACACCGGAAAGAATTTGATACACAACGACCCGATCCCAAAATCTGGGAACAACTATCAACCACCCTGCCTAACCCAATCAAAACCAACAAAGTTTCATTTGTAAAAAAAATAGCCGTTGCAGCGGGAGTAGTTCTATTGATCGGCTTTAGTTATGTTGCAGGGCAGTTTTCGGCTAATAGCACAAAAGCAGACCCCCAAGTAGCTGAACTATCATCCCTTTATGATCAAAAAATTGAAGCCAAGGTAAAAGCCATTTCCGTTACAACTAAAGACACCCTATGGAAAGAGGATCTATTTCAGTTGGAAGTAGTACAAGCTGAGCTACAACAAGAACTCATTGAAAGCCCCGCTTCTACCAAAGATGAGATTATTGGAGCCATACGTGAAAACTATAGAATTCGCTTGAAACTATTAAATAGAATTCTTAATAAAACGGCTAAAACATACCTGAACACAAAACCAACTACTCATGAACGCACAGAGTAAAACATTACTCTTTTTTGTCTTTTTGACCATTGTGTCTATTCGACTTTTCGGGCATAATATTGACCGTAAGGAATTTAAAAAAGAGATAAACAAAGAATTCAGAACAACCTCAAACGGAGAGGTAAGTATTTTAAATAAATACGGCACTGTAGCTATTAAATCTTGGAACAAGAATCAAGTAAAAATTGATGTTGTCATTGTTGTTAATGCGTCTAGTCGAGACAAAGCGGATGAAGTGTTTGATAGAATTAATATTAATTTCGTCAATAGAATGGGCTTTGTCAGTGCCGAGACCGTGATTGCTAGCCAAACGAGCAGCAGCTTTTGGTTTTGGAATACCACCAGCAAGGATGATTACAAAATTCATTTTGTAGTATATATGCCGAAGTCAAATGCACTTACCTTAAAAACTAAATATTGTGATAGTTCTTTAGATTACCTTTCGTCAAAAGGAGATCTACACGTGAAGTATGGTGACTTTACGAGCGAGGGGTTTGGCGGAAATGTTAACATGGTTTTTAGTTATGGAAATGGTAAAATAATTACGCTCAATAAACTAAATGGTGACTTGAGTTATGGCAAATTAAGCTTAAATAATTGCAACGAGGTTGATCTTGATTCTAAATACTCAAAGTTAAAAATACTTCAAGGTAAAAACATAAAGCTTAACTCGAAGTATGACGACATTAAATGTAATGATATCGGAGGCTTATCGATAAACGGAAAATATTCTGATATATCCATCGATCAAGTTGATAATATTTCTTTTCATGGAAAGTATTCTGACTTGATAGTGGGTTTGTTGATAAATGATGCGACCATCAATTGTAAATATGGAGATGTTGTCATCCAGCAGGTAGAGAATGGATTTGGGCTGATTCAGCTGGAAGGAAAATACTCAGACTTTACGATTGATGCCAAATCCGTAGAGGCTTATTGCATCGAGGCGAATACTAAGTATGGCGATATTCACATCCCTAGTAACTTAACGATAACCAACCAATCTAAAGAAGGAAACCAACAACAGTTAAGCGCCTACTTGACCAGCCATTATTGTAGTAGCAAAATAAGGGGGATTATTGAATATGGAAAATTAAGGATAGTGCGATAGTTTGGAACGCATTTTGTATATAAAATATCACTGGTTTGATTCTGTGAGCATAACCATCGTCTATTAATTTAGGCGGTGGTTTGCATTTTGCACCTCTTTGGGATTGCACGTCGATGACATGGATTTAAAGGGGGTAACCGCGAAGACGCGAAGGCGCGAAGATGAGGTATGGACATGGTGCGTGAAGGGGAGAACCGCGAAGACGCAAAGACGCGAAGATGTGGTATGGACATGGTGGTGCGTGAAGGGGTAACCGCGAAGACGCGATGACATGGATTTAAAAGGATTTGCGGGATATTGAAATAAGAGGGATAATAAAAAAAAGGGCTGCTTTAAAAAGCAACCCTTTAAGTGGGCCCACAGGGACTTGAACCCCGGACCACCTGATTATGAGTCAGGTGCTCTAACCAGCTGAGCTATAGGCCCAAATTAAAGCCTTGACTTTAATTTTGGAATGCAAAGATAGATTATTATTTTTCAACAATCAACCTTTACATAAAAAAAGGTGATTGCCCTTTAGGGCAACCACCTCCAGTAAGGATATGCTCAATCCTTATTTTAGTTTAAAGCTAGTTCTACCTGTAAT
>CAYRVZ010000335.1:0-2958 GCA_964427815.1 uncultured Saprospiraceae bacterium
GAGACGTATCTCAGGGGGTGGCCAAAGCTTGAAGATGATATGTATGCAAGTCCATTTAATGTGTTCCGTAGGTTCATCTTACTCTCCGATAGCTAATAATTCAAAGTATACTCTATATATTCTCTTGCACAATATTTTATGGACTATACCAATAAAACCGTTGTCAGTATTTCCCAAAATGGAAATATCTAGTGGCTCATCTAGTGGCTCTATGAGGGGGGTTCCCCTTTTTTCTACGTTGATAAAGGTGTTTACCTTCTCCATATTCGATGGATATACAACCTCAAAAACTAATTTCCGCGTAGGTCTATCGATTGCCATAGCGTAGTGCCTCTTTCCCAGAAGGGGTAAGGGAAAAGGCCAATCAAACCCAATGTGAACTTCAATCTCATCATATGGAGAAAGTGGTTCGAAAGTTACGCATATTTTCTTACTTTGATGTGTGTTTTCAACGAACTCATGTTTGCTTTTTACTAACGATCCATTTTGGATTACGTGAATAGATAGATTGCCAAGTTTTGCAGATATAGAATTGCCAAAGAAGGAAAAAACCTCACTGTCCAACTTTGCATTAGATATGTTAATAAATCGAAACATCAATTCTCGCCTAGCATCACTATCCTCAATATAAGTTATCTTGTGATTTTGTTCCATGTATATGATATTAGAATATATTGGATTTATATTACCGTCTTTCTTAATCATTGTGACAAATTTTGTGTCATCTAATTCGGCATGTGTGTTAATTATTTCTTGCAAGTTTTCGTTTTCTGCGTGGAGTAAATTTTCCGTTGGAAAATATTTATTCTTTATTTTGGGGTTGTTTTCAATAATTTCTTCAAGCTCATTTCTTTCAATATAATCAATGTCTTTTTTATACGAAAGGGCCATATTTTTTAGAAAATCTCTGGTATCAGTTCTTATAGCTCCAGAGCAGACTATTATCATTCGCTGGAATTCGTCACGAGAAACAAACCAGTTCACTGAACGACTAATGTCTTCTATTGACACCGTAGCCTTGATAAATCTCTTACACTCGATTACATATTTGTAAGTCTTAGTTCTATTTGGAAATGCTCCAGTTTCATCTTTATAGGCGATTATATCTCGCCCACGATCACCGCCACCAGAAAAAACTTCTATATCGTTGAATTCCAATGACCGAAGTATATCAGCTACTAAGTGCTCAAACTCATCATCTGAAATAAGATACCACGGGAGGCTTTCAGGCATGGTTATACTACTATATAATTTCTATTTACTAATCTTTTAACTATCAGAGCTTCAAACATGCAATCTTTAACATTTGTTTTTCTAGGTTATGATTTTTCAGCAGCTACACTAGATAGCTTGTGTCGTTCGGGCCATACTCTGAAAAAATTATTTACGTGGGATGTCGACGGTATCTATGACACCAATGAAAACGTAGTTTCCATAGCAAAAAAATACAATGCGGATATTGCCTATTTACGAATTACATCAGACGATATTGATGATTTGGCAAATATGGGCATTGATGCCCTTATATGTGCAGGCTATCCGCATAAAATTCCGGATAATGTCCAAAGATTCCCTATTTCTTTTAATTTGCACCCATCATTATTACCTCTTCACAAGGGGCCGTGGCCAATGCCTTGGCATATTTTAAATGGGGACCATGAAGGGGCAGTTTCTGCGCATGAAATAACCCAAGATTTTGATGCTGGGGCAATTATTTACCAGAAATCCTTTTCTTTGGATAAGAATGACTGCCATGAGACTATCTGCGCAAAGGCAGCGCTAACTAGCTCTAGTATTGCAAACACTATTCTGTCTCACCCAGAATTATTTATAAAACGAAAGCCAAATGAAGGGGGTAATTACGACTTAATGCCAAAACCAAAACATCGCACATTAAATTGGGAAAAGAATGTAGAGTTTAATATGAGGATTGTTCGTGCTTTTGGAAAGTTCTGTTCGTATGCCTTTATAGATAACAAAAAATACTTGGTTGCAGATGCTGATGGTTTCGAATGGGAGCATGACTTAGTCTCTGGTACCGTGGTCCCCTTTTATCAGAATTCTATTCTCATTTCGGTTAATGATGGGTTCATATTACTAAAACAACTAACTATTACAGTTGCTACCGCTTCTGAATAAAAGCGATAGTAGCTCCCCTACCCTAAAGCCTTATAAACAAGGGCTTTCTCATAAAGTCGATTTGCATAGCTATCGCTTTTAGGTATTATGACCATGAAAGCCATATCATAAAGCCCCCTGCCCTATGCCTCGATACACTGAAAAAAGCATCCCGTGGAACAAAGGAAAGATTGTTGGCCGTAAGCCACCTCTTTCCCCCGAGCAAGTGCGAGTGATCCGCACCCTGCTTTCCCAGCATGGCAATATCCGCAACATTGCCCTTTTTGCCGTGGCGATAGATTCCAGTTTGCGCGGCGTGGATATTCTGGCTTTGAACGTGTCCGATGTATTACATGGTGAGGCCGTAAAAGAGCGTGTGACGGTCTACCAGAGCAAGACAGGCCAGCGCGTGACTTTCACCCTCACAGACTACACCCGCGTAGCCTTGCGCGACTGGATACGGGAAGGTGATAGAATTTATTGTGATCCCCTCTTTAGCGCCCAGAAAGGCCAAAGCACGGGCAAACGGCTTTCTGCTATCCGCTACAGGCAGTTGGTGAAGCAATGGATTGGCATGGCCCAACTTGACCCGAGCCTTTACGGCACCCATTCCCTTCGAAGAACGCGCATAGCCTACATTTACAAGAAAACGGGCAACATAAAGGCCGCGCAAGTTTTGCTCGGTCACAAGAGCATTGAAAACACGGCTAAGTATCTCGGGATCGAGGAAGAGGAAGCTTTGAATATTGCAGAGCAGTTCGAAATTTAAGGCCCCTGCCCTACCGAGCAGTGGAACATTTGACTTTATACCAAAAATGAATACACTGTAATACATCCTAG
>CAYRVZ010000336.1:0-2956 GCA_964427815.1 uncultured Saprospiraceae bacterium
CATACCAAGATATTTCATCGGCATGCCCTTCTATCACTACTTTATAGTCTTTGCCTGGATTGATGATGGCATAGGCGGTGCCATAATTATCCAATTTCCATTCATCAATATAAGGTTTTAGGTACTCGAGCCACATTTTTTGCCCCTCTGCTTCGTAGCCTGTTGGAGAAAAATTATTCAAATAATTATAAAAGAACTGGGTCGATGGTTTATCAAAAATTGCCATTAATTAAGGGGTCATTTGGTTAAAACCTACCTTTTGGGGAGGTAAGTACAAATAGTTTCTCGGGATAGCGGCAAAGATAGAAAAAATTGGAAAAAGAATGTAGCCTGTGGATATATTTCTGCTCGGCTTGCGCAAAATTGGTAAAAAAATTGGATGAAATTTGCATTATACCATTTTATAACGTATCTTTACGTTGTAAAATGAAAATAACGCTATAAATGAAAAAATTAACTGTAACCGAAGAGCAGATAATGCAGATGATCTGGCAGGCGGACGAGCCTATCATGATCCGTCAAATCATTGAGCAATTACCTAGTCCTAAGCCTCCACATTCGACCATTTCTTCGGTCGTTCGAATTCTAGAGAAAAAAGGCTTTGTCGATCATAAGGCGTATGGACGAACTCACGTATATTTTCCAATAGTCAAAAAAGAAGTTTACACCAAATCTTCTATTTCCACATTGATAAAAAATTATTTTAAAGGGTCGCCATCCGCTTTGGTTTCTTTTCTGATCAAAGAGAAACAATTGGATGAAAAAGAGCTAAACGAATTATTAGACAAAATGGAGAATGATGACTAATCTACCTCTTCTTCTTGAGATATCCTTACAATGGGGTATTTGGCTCGCTTTATATTATTTATTATTGCGGCAACATACTTTTTTTGCCTGGAATCGTTTTTATCTACTGAGTACTTTTGTGATTGGGTTAGTACTACCCTTTATTCATTTTTACTATCCAGCCTTACAAGAAGCTGGATTTATTTTGACTCTTCCCGAAATCACCATCAATGAGAACCCGACATCTGTTTTTAAAAAACATAGTCCAATCAATTGGTTTTCAGTATATTATACTGTTGGAGTTATTGTTTTCACCCTAAATTTTCTATTTAATATTGGCAAACTGGTGCTTATGCTTACGCAAAATAAAAAACAAAAGCATGGTACTTATTGGATAGTGGATCTACCTAACAGCAGCGCCCCGTTTTCCTTTTTTAATTTCATTTTTGTTTTTCGAAAGGAAGGCTATTCCGTAGAAGATTGGAACCAAATCCTGCTTCATGAACAAACACATGGACGACTATTCCATTCATTAGATATTTTGCTTATCGAGATATTAAGAATAGTTTTCTGGTTCAATCCCCTAGTCTATTTGTATAAGATTGCCCTTCGAGATGTCCATGAGTTTCAGGCCGATAATACCACCATCCAAAGACACAATAAAAAAGAATATAGTCGATTATTATTTCGGCACACGCAATCCGGAATGCAAGTGCCACTCACCAGTAATTTCATTTCTTCACAATTAAAAAAACGAATTAAAATGTTAACTAACAAACGTTCAAATCCAACGGCCCTGTACCGTTACTTATTCGCACTCCCCCTTGTGGTTCTATTATTTTTTGTCAGTTGTAGAAAAGAGCCAAAGGAATCCTTCGAGAAGACTCGAAAAAGTCCAGATGAGCTCAAGGAAAACGCAATTAACAAAACAAATACGCCAGTCAAAGGTGATATATTTCGCGCAGTGGACCAGATGCCCATTTTTGAGGGTTGTCCTCAAACTCCTGGAAATACAAAACTAGACAAATGCTCCGAAAGAGCCCTGCTTAACTATATTTATAGTAAAATAAAATACCCAGTCTCTTCTAGAAAAGCAGGAACAGAAGGTAGATGCATTGCACAATTTATCGTCAATAAAGAAGGAAAAATTGAAGGCATAAAAAATCTACAATCTGCAGACGAAGCCACTGGTAAGGAAGTCATTCGGGTACTAAATACTATGAATGACCAGGTCACTTGGACGCCTGGAAAAGACCATGGACAGACGGTAAAAGTGCAATATATTTTACCGGTTATGTTTAAACTCGACTAACCCATGAATATGAATACCATTGCTCAAAACAAATAGGGGCGTTTTTTTTGTAAGTTGGGTAGTCCTTGGACTACCCAACTTATACTTTTTGCGGCTATGCCCAGGTTGTAGTTCTGTAATTAGGTACTAAAATTATAAATAATATATTCAATATTGTGGAAGTAGGTCTTATCTGTTTTGGAGGGACTAGTATTTCTGGCGTAAAGTACCAGTATATTTTCTATGCTCAAGATTTGTATTCGGCTAATGCAAATGCAATTACCAATTTGACTATGAGTACTATTATAACAACGTGTACTAGACACGGATTGCACCAATCAACTACCTCATAGCCTAACAACTTATAGTCTATACAGAAAAAGGGCTGTCTATAGACAGCCCCAAAGATAATAAGGCCTGTTATGGAGTATTATCCCTTGCAGCCGTTGTTAACGGTTATTAACGGTTTATAACCATTATTATCGGTAAAAATGTAATCTATTAGTTTTGCTCCTAAATACTACAAATCTCTTTGAAATCACTAAAATCTATAACAAAATATTAACAGCCTCTTGGTTATCTTAGTTAATAACCGTAAATTTGAGGCTAACAAGCACTTGTAGAATTCAAGAGATATATCTGAAAATGGGCTGTATAGTGGATATACAGGTGTTGTACAACATTAGAAAAATCGTCAAAATCGACCAACTTAATAACTGAAAAAGGTAGTTTACTCATTCTAACTTTTATGAAAACAAATGAAATCATAATTTTGGAATAGAATCAGAATGAAATAAAAAACAAATGAAAAAAATCGGACTTAGCTTATTATTGACTTTTCTAACTTTTCAAAGTTATTCTCAAACAAAGAATTTTATT
>CAYRVZ010000337.1:0-2940 GCA_964427815.1 uncultured Saprospiraceae bacterium
TCAGGAATGAGAAGGAGTCTCTAACAATTTGCGAAATCGAAAAAACTGGCTAACAGATGATTTTCAAGATTATATCCGTTTACAAACGTTTAATAACGGATAATTAGCCGTTTACAAACGTAAGTAAACGCTTAGTTAACGGATAAATTAAACAATTACATGGATAGTGGATAACTCGGAGCAATTAGTGCCACTAATGACGACTGGATGCATCATTACACTCTTTGCCTCTGGATATGGTAATTTTGCCTATACTTCAGGAGGAGGACAATCCAATTGGAATTATCAGTACGATCCAATTGGTGAACCGAAAATACTCAAATTGGAGTGGAATAATGTAGGAAACATAGATCATGGAAAGCCATATAATCATACAATTAATTTTCAAACTTGGTTTTATGAAATAGTGACATTGAAATTAGGCTTGAGGAGATTAATTTAGAAAACACTAGCAATTACGTCATTAGTTAATGGGCATAGTATTTTAATAGGCTCTGATACTGAAAAATTTTGATAGGGGAGGAAGGCCAAAGAATTTAATGGTTGATTAGTTTAAAAATCAAGATTAGACCCAAACTCATTTAACCAGTCTTCATATTGCTTATAATCGGGCATCACCTTTTCCACTACAGCCCAAAATCTAGCAGAATGGTTGGCTTCCTTCAAATGAGCCAATTCATGTACAATCACATAATCCACCACCTCTTCGGGGGCAAATAGCAACCTTGAAGAAAAATTAAGATTGCTTTTTGAAGAGCAACTCCCCCAATTCGTATGGTTGTATTTGATTTTAATATTATTAATTTCCTCCTGAAAAAAACGATCATTAAAATCATCGACTTTCTTCGTTATTTCTGGAAGAAAATCCTGCGACACAATACGGCTGATAAGCTTTTTACTCGCTTGATGTCTATGACTTACCGAGATGTTACTGGACAATTTTAGGAAAATATCACTTCCCAATAGTTTGCCACTATGATTTTTTTTATCTATCAATTCAATGCGAAGTGTATAGGTACGCATACCCACTTGCAGTATTTGTCCATCCTGAAAAGTTTTGATGATAAAACGCTCCTTTAATGCGGGTTTCTCTGCAAATACATTTTTGACCCATTGTCTGGTCAATTCAATTTGTTTATTCAATTCTGCTTTGCCGATGCGATGGGGTACGCGTAGATTAATGCTTTTTGTCGCAATGGAAAACCGAATATCTCGCCGACGCTCCACCCATACTGACAAAGGCAATTCAAGCCCATCCACTTCAATTTTGATTTTATGCTTCATGGCGGTTGACTTAAATAGTATAGGCTATTTCTAGTTTAGATTGAACGGCACCAAAGAACCTATTAACGCCGAAGGCACTTTGAACGCTACAAAACAATCACCCTTTTCTCTTCGTAAAATCATTCATCAATTCAGTCAAAACCTTTACACTACTTCGAGGCATGGCATTATAGATAGAAGCTCTGAACCCACCCACTGAGCGGTGCCCTTTGATACCTAGTATGCCATTAGCTTCTGCTTCCGCCAAAAAAGCTTCAGTTAAGGCAGGGTTAGTCATGTCAAAAGTAACATTCATCAAGGAGCGATGTCTTTTGTTTGGGATGTTTGCTTTGAATAATGGATTGGTGTCTAGTTCTTTGTATAGCAATTTTGCCTTGGACTTATTCAATCGTTCAATTTTTTCCACACCGCCTTTTTCTTTAATCCATTTTAGCGTAAGCATCGACAGATAAATCGGAAATACTGGCGGCGTGTTAAACATCGAATTCTTTTTGACGAAAGTCTCATAATTCAAAAGAGTCGGCATATCTCTTTGTACCTTACCTAGCATGTCCTCTCGTACGATCACCACTGTCACACCAGCGGGTCCAAGATTTTTTTGCGCACCCGCATATATCAAACCATATTGCTCCACATCAATGGGACGACTCAAAAAATCAGAAGACATGTCACACACGTACGGGATGTCTCCTTTCGGAAAATGATGAAACTGGGTGCCATAAATCGTATTATTACTGGTTATATGTACATATTTACCTTTGTTTGGCACTTTGAATTTAGGTAGGTAATTAAATTTTTGATCCGCCGAAGAAGCTAATTCGACTAAGTTTCCATAACGTTGCGCTTCCGCAATAGCCTTTGTTGACCAAGTGCCGGTGTTGATGTAGTAGGCCGTTTCATCATCATTCAACAGATTCATGGGTGTCATGAAGAACTGAGAACTTGCTCCGCCCGTCGTAAAAAGCACGTGGTAATTATCGGGTAATTTATACAATTCCTTGATTAAATCTTGTGCAGAATTAATCACCTCAGCAAAATCAGGTGTGCGATGAGAAATCTCCAATATTGATAAACCCGAATCATTGAAATTGAGCGCTGCCTTTGCTGCTTGCTTGATGACAGATTTTGGAAGAATGGCCGGTCCTGCGTAAAAATTGTGCTTTTTCATTGGATTTTATTTTTGAGGTGAATTGCCTTGCGGCAAAAATAAGCAAAAAGAAGATTGTGGAGAGGATTGTGTGGCAAAACTTTGTAAACGATATAGATTAGCGGTTGTTGGATCCCATTCCTTATTGCTCCAAATATTGTTTACAAAACAATAGATTTACACCACCAAAACAAAATATTATACTGATTCTTTTATCTTGCTCACGAAAGGATGGAAGGGTATAAAAAAGTAGGATAATAAAATTTTAACCCTGCCATCCTACGAATAAAATTTTATGGCTTCATAAATCGGAAAGCACAATTCCGCCAAGGTTGTAGATTATTCAAGAAAATTTGTATATTGGGTTGCTTAAGCGGAATAAAATTTTATTAACCTGCCATTCGGTTTCCTTAAATAAAGGAAACCCATGGAAGGGTATAAAAAAAAGTAGGAAAATAAAATTTTAACCCTGCCATCCTACGAATAAAATTTTATGGCTTCATAAATCG
>CAYRVZ010000338.1:0-2933 GCA_964427815.1 uncultured Saprospiraceae bacterium
CGAAGGAAGCAATGAACGCGACCGAAGGGAGCATTGAACGCGACCGAAGGAAGCAGCGTATAAACAAAAATGGGCAGCCCAAAAGGCTGCCCATTTTAAAATTCCAAAGCGTTCAGCCTAAATCTTAGACAAATAATCAGCTGCGCCATCGTGTGTTGCTTTCATGGCATCTTTTCCTTTCTCCCAGTTAGCCGGACACACATCGCCTACTTCGTCATTAAATTGAATTGCATCTAAAGTACGGATAGCCTCATCCACGTTACGACCGATGGGCAAGTCATTTACTAATTGGTGGCGCACGATACCGTTTTTATCAATAATGAATAATCCCCGATAAGCAACCAAAGTGCCTTCCGCAGTTAATTCATCAGTTTCTTCATCCACATTCCAGCTACCTGCTAGTACATCATAATTAGCCGAAATTGTTTTATTGGTGTCCGCTACGATTGGATAGGTGACACCTTGGATTCCGCCTTTATTCTTGGGCATATTCAGCCATCCCCAGTGGCTTTGCTCAGTATCCGTAGAACAAGCAATAACGACGGCATCTCTAGCTTCGAAGTCCGCTAATTTTTCCTGAAAAGCAAATAGCTCCGTAGGGCAGACAAAAGTAAAATCCATTGGATAGAAGAAAAACACGATGTATTTCTTTCCAATATACTGATCTAAGCTAAAGTCAGAAACTATTTCTGTGCCGTCCAAAACAGCTGCTGCCTTAAATAAAGGGGCTTTTCTCCCTACAAGTACTCCCATTGTTTTTTGTTTTAATTGGGTAAATGAATGTATTCTTAAATACAAAAAATCGCCTTTTGTTCAATGAATGCGCTGATTTTAAGTAAACACTTCACTTTCTGAAAAACATCCCTGATCCGACTACATTCTCTGAAATATTCATCCAATGCGGTTGCCACCAATACCTATTGACCTTATTGCCATCTTTATCATCAACCACGACTTCTAACCGAAGGGTTTTCCAGTTTTTGCCTTGTTTTTCTTCGATATAGGAAATAGGCATTTTGGCTTCCATAAAATAGCCCGTTGGAGTCACTACACATTTGATTTCAGAGCCTTCGGGCATCGGGCGATACGTGACGGACTTTATTTTATCCGTACTTGGGGAGATGAGTTGGTAGAGTTCGTTGGTGTACCAATTTGTGCCTGTACTCATCGCACTTTTGGCAAGTGGCAAGGCACTGATACCAAATCCAACATTGTCTTGCGACCAAACGGCTCCTTTTCCAAAAGTCTTCACCGTGTCGTCCTGAACCTTTGCGGCAATGTAAAGATAGGTATCATCATAGCAAATATCAAAATTGATTTTCATATCTCCATCTGGTGCCTCATAGTGAAAAGGCATTTTCTTCCAATCCTTAGACTTTCCATCTATTTTTTTCCTTCTCCCCTTTCGCTTGCGCAAAATATAAGGCTTTAAGGGTTTTATATTAAAGCGATATGGAATTTCGATGGTGGACTTATCCATTTTGTATGCTACAGTTGCATTAATTTGCATGGGCTTGTCAAAATGTTCTCCTCTTCTTTGCAACGTAAGTTTCACTTTTTCTACAGAATTGGGATTAACAGTCAATTCTCTTTTACTTAATATTCCGACAACCTCTTCGCTAAAAGCTTCATTCAATTTTACTTTCATGGGCACATCTTCATCATTGGTAATTTTTAATACTACTTCCCCTTCTTTGAAATTAGTATCATGAATAAAAAAGGGTGAAATTTGAATAGGCGGATTTTGTTCGAGCCTTTCGACAAATGTTCGATTATCCTCCGTGAAGATGTTTTCATCCCAAATTCCATCTAGCAGTAAATTAGCTAAAATCGGTCCTTGTGGTGTCATCGTCACCCACATTACGTGGTCAAATTCTCCGAGACCTGGGCCTCGTAAACCGGATGCACCGCCTGTGGTTGCCAATATAAAATAGTTGGAATCATTGCGCCGATATTTGACATAACGGTGTTCATGCCCAGTAAATACGGTATGTTTTCGCTTTTTGAGTAAATTTTCGACCTCTTTCCAGTGGGTTGCTTTTTTGTGATTCCAAACGGGTTGGTGAAAAAAGACCATCGTCCAATCCACGTCCTTATTTTCCGCAAGGGTCTTTTTCACATACTTGTATTGAGTCTTTGTGAAATTGCCTTTTGCATAGCCATCACCAGTATCCTCTTCAGAGTTCAACATCAAAAAAAGAATGTTCTTATAAACGAAATGATAATAGGACGGTCCTAATCTTTTCTGCCAAAGATGTTCCATGACTTCATTGGATATGTCATGATTACCCGGTAAATAAAAGAAAGGCATTTGTAGTTTATTGACAAAACCATCAAACTGATCCCATTGCCTATTCAGTTCGTCCAAGTCAGTCGTATAACCTTCTATTAAATCGCCGACTGTCACCACAAATTCGGGTTGTAACAAATTCAATTTATTGATCGCATCCATATAAACGCCTTCTCTATGCCCACCCGTTCTATCCGAAATAATGGCGAATTGGAAATGCGTCGAGTCATTATTCAAATCCAGATTCGTCCAAGGGGTCGCCCCCTGAATGGGTTGGACAACTAGACCGGGCTGATCCGAATGAACCTCTTCCGTTTTATGGGTGTGGGGTTTTTTAGATCCATGTGAATGGTCGTGAACTTGAGCCATCGCAAAAAATGGCCAAAATAATATAATTACTAATAGGCTCCGATAATTCATATTTCATTTTTTTTGCAAGATACGGATAAATAGGATATCCTTTAGAGCGTAAAAGATTGTTTTAGACGTTAGGGCATTCAAAATATTTGAATGTTGACAACTTTAAAGGTCAACTTAATAGCAAGGATAGTAGCTTCAGTGCCTCAAAATAATAAGAAAAAAGCCAGTCAAGCGGATGCTTGGCTGGCTTAAAAGGTAGAAGTATATTACCGATCTTAGATTA
>CAYRVZ010000339.1:0-2926 GCA_964427815.1 uncultured Saprospiraceae bacterium
AGAGTCATTGGTGAAAAAAATCCGAAAGCCTTAAAATGGATGCCAGGCTTTCTGCTACGGTACATCAAGCGAATCACGCACGAAGAAGATATGAATGCCACCATGCACCAATTCAAAGATAAGATGGGTGCAGATTTTTGTACGGCAATCGTTAACAAACTCAACATCTCTGTCAAGGTATATGGCACCGAGAACATACCAAAAGAAGGGGGCTGTTTATTTGTCTGCAATCACCCATTGGGCGGCATGGATGCCGTAGCGTTGGTCCACAAAATACACACCATTCGTCCTGATGTTAAATTTATTGTCAATGACGTTTTGATGAATATCAACAACCTCAGCATGATGTTTCAAGGAGTCAACAAACACGGTAAAACAGCCAAAGAATCCCTCCAACAAATAGGTGAATTGTTTGCAAGTGACCAAGCAATATTCATTTTTCCAGCGGGCTTGGTCAGTAGAAAGAAGAAGGGCGTCATAGAGGATCTAGAATGGAAAAAAACCTTTGTTTCGCAAGCCAAAAGAAATGAAAAACCCGTCATTCCTGTGTATGTAGATGGAAAATTATCTAATTTTTTCTATCGTTTATCCAATATTCGGACTCGACTAGGCATTAAAGCTAATATTGAAATGTTATACCTTGCGGATGAAATGTATCGACAGAAAGACACCACTATTTCGTTTGTTTTTGGCAAAAAAATCCCCTCTTCGACCTTTGATAAGTCAAAAAATGATTTAGCTTGGGCAAAATGGGTGAAAGAAAAGGTTTATGCTTTAAAACAACAAGTTTTAGGATAGATTATGTACTTTTGCCTTCTAAATAATAACTGTGGCTAAACTTATTCCAAAAATTGATAAAGACATTCTCCACAAGGAGCTCAGTCCTGAACGGTATGTTGGCAAGACCAATAAACTAGACAATGAGATCTATATCATAGATGGACACAATGCCCCCAATGTGCTTAGAGAAATTGGGCGATTGAGAGAATTGTCTTTTGGTACAGCAGGTGGAGGCACTGGGCTAGAATTGGATATTGATGAGTACGACACTTCTGATCGTTGTTATAGCCAAATGCTTATTTTTAATCCCAGTGATGAAGAAATAGTAGGTGGATATCGTTTTATTAAATGTCCAGAATCTTTTAACGAAGAGACTGGGAAGTTTGAATTATCAACCCTTCATTATTTTAATTTTTCCAAAAAATTCTATAAAAACTATTTGCCGAAGACAATAGAACTTGGTCGCTCTTGGATACAACCGAAGTACCAATCTAAAGGTGGTAGTGCCAGACAGGGGATTTTTGCGTTAGATAATCTTTGGGATGGTCTAGGCGCGATCATTCATCGTAATCCTGATATAGAATACTTGTTTGGAAAGGTAACCATGTATCCAAACTATCATCAGGAAGCGAGAGATGCCTTGCTTCACTTTATGCATTTCTATTTTCCTGATAAAGACAAGATGGTGGTACCAAAATCACCCTTGGACTTTCAGTATGAATGGGCGCAATTTAGTAATAATCTACTAGGAAAAACCTATAAGGACGGGCACAAATGGCTTAATAAATTTGTGCGGGAAAGAGGGGAATCCATTCCCCCTTTAATCAATAGTTATATGAATTTATCATCGACAATGAAGACTTTTGGAAGTGCATTAAATGATGACTTTGGGGATGTCGAAGAAACGGGTATTTTAATCACCATCGCGGATATTCATCCCAAAAAACATGATCGGTATATTGGGCAATTTAAAAAATAATCTATGCTTCAATCTGCTCTCAAAAAACTAAACTATGACTAGTGAACAACTAAAATCCCTAAAGAGCAGAGTGGATTCTGTTAGGGACTATCTTTGACGTAGATCGACGAAAGGTAGAAATTGAAGATTTAGATAGAGAAACTTATGCACCTGAATTTTGGGACGATTCCAAAAGGGCTGGGATTATTACCAAAGAACTGGCAGGACATAAGCGTGTTGTTAAAGATTTTAACGAGTTAAAAGAACAATGGGAAGACCTTGAGGTACTCTATGAATTCCAATTATTGGGGGAAGAGCCTGAAGAGGCTGTTGAGGCAGCTTATCAAAAACTACTCAAGACCTTAGACCAGTTAGAGTTCAAAATGACCCTAGACAAAGAAGAAGATCACCTTAGTTGTATTCTAACCATCAATAGCGGTGCTGGAGGTACAGAGGCTAATGATTGGTCTGAAATGCTCTATCGCATGTATGTGATGTGGGCTGAAAAAGCAGGCTATAAGGTTTCTGAATTGGGTCGGGTTTCTGGAGATGTTGCGGGTGTCAAGTCCATCACCTTGGAGATTGATGGAGAATATGCTTTTGGCTATTTAAAAGGTGAGAATGGTGTCCATCGGCTAGTCCGTGTGAGCCCATTCAATGCGCAAGGTAAACGACAAACGTCCTTTGCCTCCGCTTTTGTCTATCCGTTAATAGATAACACCATTGAGATTGAAATCAATCCTGCAGACCTAAAGGTCGATACTTATCGTGCCAGCGGAGCAGGTGGACAGCACGTCAATAAAACGGAATCTGCCATCCGTATTACTCATATGCCTTCAGGCGTGGTGGCTGAGTGTCAAGACCAACGGTCTCAGCATAGAAATAGAGATAAAGCCATGCAAATGCTTAAATCTCGCCTCTACGATATTGAACTCCAAAAACAATATGCCGAACGAGATGAAATAGAAGCTGGCAAAACGAAAATAGAATGGGGTTCGCAAATCCGTTCTTACGTACTAGATGATAGACGGGTCAAAGACCATCGAACTAATTTTGAAAGTCGCAATACGGATGCTGTCTTAAATGGTGGCCTAGATCCTTTTATAAAATCCTACTTGGCCTGGAATAGCGGGAAAAAAGTGTAGTTGTCCTTCGGACGTTCATTTTGTCCTTCGGACGTTCAATTTG
>CAYRVZ010000340.1:0-2924 GCA_964427815.1 uncultured Saprospiraceae bacterium
CTTCCGTATATCCTAGAGAATCGATAAACACATGTTGATCCAACTCAAATAAGTTGAAGATTCCAAACGGCTGACCATCCACATCTTGTCCAGCACTTTCTGAGGCAGATTCTCCCATACTATGCGTATTGTAGAAGATGTTATCATTAAAATTAGCATCCGTTGGATAGTGCCATTGTATAGGCCATTTGATACTGTTAACCATAGTGTTATGGTTAAAAGTTAGTTTCTTTATCTCATTCCACTCTCCTCTAAATACAAATGAATTTAGATTGAAGAAAGTGTTGTTCTCGATAAATACTTCTGTTACAGGCCAGTCTCTTGTAGAAAGACCACGACCATTCCATGGACTTCCACCATTAACCGCATTACGAACTACGTTGTTAATGAAAGTGATTTTCTTAGTCTTGTTAAACAGTACAAAACCATTCCATTGATTACCTTCAAGAACACAGTTGTCAATAATGTATTCTTTATCTTCTCCAAAACATAAAATACCTCCAAAGTTTCTTGTTTGGTCTGGCGCTGTATTTGTAATGTAAAGATTTTTAAAATAAACATTTCCACGACAGATAAAATCGTGAGGAATATCTTGTGCAGTAGATGGAGAAATTACGGGAGGACGAACGGCTTCATCATCATTAGCAATGATACATAGATCGAAATTTGCAGCAAATATTCCAGCTAAAAAATAAGTTTTACCACGCTCTAGCTCATAACAACGCAGTGGGTTGACACGTTCACCATTAGGCATAGTATCTCCAATGATCGCATCTTTTAGCGTACCAGGTGTTGCATCTCCAGCAATAAATACAGTGTCAGGCTGAGCAAATGCTGAAAATGAAATGGCTACCAGTAGTGTGATAGACAAAAATGTAAAGATTTTTTTCATGATTGAAAAGGTTTTGTGAAAAATAAGTTTATTTAAATCGATACCTCAATCCGAGGTCAATCGTTGTTCCATAATATTGTTGGTTAACCAAAAATCCACTGTTTTTTAAGACAACTCTTTCTGGTTGGGAAAAGATATTGGCCAAATTTAGCATTACCTCAAATCCTTTCGGTAAGCTTTGTTTAAAGCTTACATCCCATCTTTGATATTTTTGTGCAGAAGCTCTTAGGTTTTCCCAATAGGCTGCTCTAGCAAAGATCTCTGTTCGATACAAATAGGATACCCTTGCGGAAAAACCGCCTATATCATATCCTACAGTCGCATTGAATATATCATTGGGTTGATCGATGAACTTGTCAACATAGAACGTATCTATATTTGTTTGAACGATGTAGGGTGGTTCATTAGAAAAAGTTGACTCTGTTTGGGTAATAGGGTATTTTACTTCTGAAAAAATATGCGTGTAGTTCAAATTCAAAACAACACCCTTTAAAAAATTATCCAAGTACCAAAATCTAGTCTTGTATTCCGATTCTATTCCCCATAAATCCAGTGGAAATTTATTATTTATAATCCGCGTGATTTTCCGACCTTTTTGAGTAAAAGGTAATCCAAAATCTGCAGGGTCTTTTATAAAAGCCCGCCCTGTGTCGAATATTAAATTCGTTATAGTCTTTTTAAAGGCGCCTACTGATACCAGCCCAAGCTTATTGTTATAAGCAGAAATATATAAATCAATATTCTGGGATTTGGATGGCTTTAGGTAAGGGTTGTTCCAACTAACATCAAACATAGCAATGTTTCTCGAAGGAATAATTTGTGAAAAATCAGGGTGTGCTAGTGTTTCAGTATAAGCCGCCCGAATAGTCAGCCATTGCTTAGGTTGTACCTTTAAATGAACCATCGGTAGGATAAAGCGATTGTTACGCTCCGTCGTAACTGAATTAAATTTGTAACCAACATATTCATTGAAAGTTAAAGCATCCCCTTGATTTGCCGTATAGGTTGTTTTGTTTTGCTCATATCTAACACCTGGAATAAAAGTAATTAACTTTTTATAGTTGAATGTTGTCATCATGTAACCGGCAGCATATTCCTCATGACCATTATAATCAAACATATTGTCAGTAGGATGATGGGTTAAATACAAATCTTGCTCTCTGGCTATTTTTGCAAGTTTATTAGCGTTTGCTTCATCAAAGGCTCCAGCAAGCTGATATTCTCCTTGGAAAAAAGCATCATTGTCGTACGAAGTGTCATAAAAATGAGCATAGGAAATATTATTTGATACCCCAACGCCATCAAAAGCTTCTGCAATTGCAGACCTATAAGGAGCGCCATGTTGCCCCCAGCTGATCGGGATATTTGTGTTTGTTCTGTCGTGTTCTTTTGTAAGTTTTTTATATTTTCCACCGACCTTTACAGAAAAATTTAATGTCTTTGAGAGGGTTAGTTTATACTCCACATCAGTGCTGAAAGCATATTCTTGCTCTTGTGTAAATAACTTGCCAGAGGAGATTTTTTCTAACCGTGCTGTTTGTAAATTATTTTTTGCAAAACGCAGTATTTCCTTAGTAGAAGCTTTTGTATTGACCTCTAAATCAAATGCAGCCTCTTCAAGAGCCCGTATAGAAATCCCCTCAGGAGTTGTGTTTTTTGAAAAGGCTCGAGAGCCTTTTAATTGTACCTCAAATGAACCAAATGTCCTTTTTATGCTTACCGCATTAGTGGCAACTAATAAATCCGTTTGAGCCAAATCCATTTGATAATTGTGTGTTTTGTAGAGTAATCCATACGATTCGACACGATTGACATATCCTTTTTTAATGGTGCTTCCAAAATTACTAAACTTAATTGTTCCATTGGGAATTTTATAATCAAGCACCAAGGCGCCTCCAATTCTATTTATCTTTCTTCTTACATCTTTTATGGCGATAGTATTGGCAATCACATTCGTCTTAATATCTAAAGGTTCGTCCGCTCTATAACTCGCAAACAAGCTATGTGATGTCCTGTTTCTGTTCTCATAGTC
>CAYRVZ010000341.1:0-2911 GCA_964427815.1 uncultured Saprospiraceae bacterium
AGCAGAAGCTTTTGCCGTTATGAAAGAAACCGCAGCTAGATTTTTTAAAAATACGGAAATCGAAGTGACCGCAAGTTCTTTTGACAGAGAACTATCGGCAACAAAAGAATACATAGAACTAGATGGCGACAAAGCTTATTGGAGCAATTCATGGGATGCCATGGGAAAAGCCGTTACTTGGGACATGATTCCTTATGATGTGCAATTAATTGGTGGATCCGTTTTACATCAAGGAAAAATTGCTGAAATGATGACAGGAGAAGGAAAAACCTTAGTTGCCACTTTACCTATTTATTTAAACGCCCTTACTGGAAATGGCGTACACGTTGTAACAGTAAATGATTATCTTGCCAAAAGGGATGCTGCTTGGATGGGTCCATTATTTGAATTCCATGGTTTAAGTGTAGATTGTATTGACCACCACCAACCCAATTCAGCTGCCCGTAGAAAAGCCTATAACTCTGACATTACCTACGGAACAAACAATGAGTTTGGCTTTGATTACTTACGTGACAATATGGCTCATTCTATGGCTGACTTGGTTCAAAGACCCCACAACTACACCATTGTAGATGAGGTAGATTCTGTTTTAATAGATGATGCACGTACGCCTTTAATAATCTCCGGTGCCATACCACAAGGAGACAGGCACGAATTTAATGAATTAAAGCCCAGTGTCGATAACTTAGTTTCCACCCAAAGTCGTTATTTAAGCGGTGTTTTAGCAGAAGCTAAAACATTGATAAAAGAGGGAAAAACTGAAGAAGGAGCTTTCTTATTGTTAAGAGTTTATCGTGGTTTACCCAAAAACAAAGCTCTTATCAAATTTCTATCTCAAGAAGGAATCAAACAATTGTTGCAAAAAACAGAAAGTTTTTATATGCAAGACAACAATCGTGAAATGCCCAAAATTGACAAAGAACTATGGTTTGTTATAGATGAAAAAAACAACTCCATAGAATTGACGGACAAAGGAATAGATACATTATCTGGAAAAGGTGGCGACCCTAACTTTTTTGTTTTACCCGATATCAGCACAGAAATAGGGATTATTGAAAAAAGCGATTTGAGCGAAGAAGAAAAACTCGATAAAAAAAGCGAGGTTTACAGAGAATTCTCTATGAAAAGTGAGCGTATTCACACCATGAATCAATTACTAAAAGCCTACACTTTATTTGAAAAAGATGTAGAATATGTAATCATGGAAGACAAAATCATGATTGTAGATGAGCAAACGGGTCGTGTTATGGAAGGACGTCGTTATTCTGACGGGTTACACCAAGCCATTGAAGCCAAAGAGAATGTTAAGATTGAAGATGCCACACAAACTTTTGCGACCATAACCTTGCAGAATTATTTTAGAATGTACCGAAAACTTTCAGGAATGACGGGTACTGCTATTACAGAAGCTGGTGAATTTTGGGAGATATACAAATTAGATGTTATTGAAATTCCAACAAACAAACCCTTAATTCGTAAAGATAAAGACGATTTAGTTTACAAAACCAAACGAGAAAAATACCATGCGGTTATTGATGAAATCGAGGTTCTTGTCAAAGAAAACCGTCCCGTCTTAGTAGGGACAACTTCCGTGGAAATTTCCGAGCTTTTAAGCAGAATGCTACATCTTAGAAACATTAAACACAATGTACTAAATGCCAAGCTCCATAAAAAAGAAGCAAATGTGGTAGCGGAAGCTGGAAATGCAGGTGTGGTAACTATTGCGACAAATATGGCGGGTCGTGGAACGGATATAAAATTATCTGATGAGGTTAAAAAAGCAGGTGGTCTAGCAATTGTCGGTACAGAAAGACACGATTCAAGACGTGTTGACCGTCAGTTACGAGGTCGTGCGGGTCGTCAAGGAGACCCAGGTTCTTCACAGTTTTTTGTGGCACTTGATGATAATTTAATGCGTCTTTTTGGTTCGGAACGTATTGCAAAAATGATGGATAGAATGGGACTTAAAGAAGGCGAAGTCATTCAACATGGAATGATTTCAAAATCTATTGAAAGAGCTCAAAAGAAAGTAGAGGAAAACAATTTTGGTATTCGTAAAAGACTATTGGAATACGATGACATTATGAATGCACAACGTGAAGTAATTTACAAACGAAGACGTAACGCTCTAGATGGTGAGCGTTTGCAAGTAGATATCGTCAACATGATCTATGACACTTGCCTTTCTGTGGTGCAAGAATACAAAGCAGCTGATGATTTTGAAGGTTTTACTATGGAGTTGATTAAATTCTCAGCTACATCCTCACCAGTTGACGAAGCTACTTTTAAAAGCATGTCAGAAAATGACTTAACCAACTTACTGTATGACACTATTGAAAAACATTACAAAGAACGAATAGCAAAAAATGCAGAAATTGCCTTCCCTGTTATTAAAAATGTATTTGAAAAAGAAGGTCATAGGTATGAGAATATATCTGTTCCTTTTACCGATGGTATCAAAAATTTAAACGTGATAACCAATCTTAAAAAAGCCTATGAAACCCAAGGACAACAACTAGTTAAAGATTTTGAAAAAAACATCACTTTAGCTATTATTGATGATAATTGGAAGGAGCATTTACGTAAGATGGACGAGTTAAAAACCTATGTTCAAAATGCTACTTACGAACAAAAAGATCCTCTTTTAATCTACAAGTTTGAAGCCTTTGAATTGTTTAAAGAAATGGTTGACAACACAAATAAAGAGGTCGTTTCTTTCTTATTTAAAGGCGAATTACCCAATCAAAATCCTGACCAAGTGCAACAAGCTAGGGAGCAAAAAAGAGAAAAGGTCAATCTATCTAAAGCCGAGTTTAACCACGACGCCGCTCAGACCAATAGAACCCAAGAGCAACAAGTTACTGAAACTATCGTAAGAACTGAGCGTAAAATTGGTAGAAATGAACGTGTA
>CAYRVZ010000342.1:0-2898 GCA_964427815.1 uncultured Saprospiraceae bacterium
ACAGCCCTAGAAATCGCTTCTTCTATCAGCGAAGGATTAGCCAGAAATGTACTAGCTGCCAAAGTAAATGGAGAAGTTATAGATGCAATGAGACCTATATACGAAGATAGTGCTTTGGAGTTGAAAACGTGGAAGGACGATGAAGGCAAAGCGACTTTTTGGCATACATCAGCGCATCTTTTAGCGTCAGCAATAGAAGAGCTGTATCCACAGGCTAAGTTTGGAATTGGTCCGCCAATCGAACGAGGATTCTATTACGATATTGATTTTGGAGAGACCGTCCTTTCGTCAAATGATTTTGCTAAGATCGAGACGAAGATGAAAGAACTCGCTAGACAGAAATTGAAAAACATCCGAAAAGAAATCTCTAAAGCTGATGCGATTGCCTATTTTAAGGAAAAAGGCGATGAGTATAAATTAGAATTATTAGCGGATTTAGAGGATGGCACTATCACCTTTTATGAAACGGGTGAATTTACGGATCTTTGTAGAGGACCACATTTGCCTGACACGTCCAAGATTAAAGCGATGAAGATCATGTCTGTGGCAGGCGCCTATTGGAGAGGCGATGAGAAACGGAAGCAACTGACTCGTTTGTATGCCATTACTTTTCCTAAAGCCAAAGAACTAACGCAATACTTAGAATTTTTGGAAGAAGCCAAAAAACGGGATCATCGAAAGCTCGGTGCAGAGTTAGAATTATTTATGTTCTCCGAAAAAGTAGGGCAAGGTTTACCGATTTGGTTGCCTAATGGCACCGCACTACGAACTCGCCTGGAGGATTTTTTGAAAGCAGAACAATTGAAACGGGGCTACCAACCTGTTATCACCCCACATATTGGCAAGAAAGAATTGTATGTGACCTCGGGGCACTATGAAAAGTATGGAGAAGATAGTTTCCAACCCATTAAGACGCCAGGACTAGACGAAGAATATTTATTAAAACCGATGAATTGTCCACATCATTGTGAGATATACGGACACCGTCCAAAGTCGTACAAAGATCTTCCTATTCGAATTGCTGAATTTGGGACAGTCTATCGGTATGAGCAGAGTGGAGAGCTACATGGTTTGACACGTGTTCGTTGTTTTACACAAGATGATGCACATATTTTTTGCACCCCAGACCAGGTGAAAGCAGAATTTTTAGATGTTCTAGAATTAACCAAGTACGTCCTTCAGAAAATGGGTTTTGAAGATTTTACCGCTCAGATTTCTTTACGTGATAATGAAGATAGAAGCAAGTATATCGGTTCGGAAGAGAACTGGGACAAAGCGGAGTCTGCCATCATTGAAGCGACGCAAGAGGTTGATTTAGAGACGACTATCGCCTATGGAGAAGCCGCCTTTTATGGGCCAAAACTTGATTTTATGATTAAAGATGCCATTGGTAGATCTTGGCAATTGGGTACCATTCAGGTAGATTATAACCTTCCAGAAAGATTTGAACTGGAGTATATCGGAGCAGACAATGCACCGCATAGACCCGTGATGATACATCGGGCTCCTTTCGGTTCGATGGAAAGATTTATAGCTGTTTTGACGGAGCATTGTGGGGGAAAATTTCCGCTTTGGTTGACTCCTCAACAATATGCAATATTGCCGATTAGTGATAAGTATTTGGCTTACGCCGAAAAAATTAAAAATACTTTAGCGGTTGCAGGGCTGCGGGGGGATATAGATAGGCGGGTAGAATCTATCGGTCGAAAAATTCGTGATACTGAGCTGAAAAAGATTCCTTTTATGCTTATCTTAGGAGAGAAAGAGGCAGAAGCGAATACAGTTTCGGTACGCAAACAGGGAGATGGAGATGTCGGTGCTATGTCCGTTGAGAAATTTATTGCGTACATGAAGGAACAGATGGATTAATAATATTAACAAGAAAAAAGATGACTTTAATATCACAAAAAGTAATCAACTTACCTGAATCCGCTACCTTAAAGATGTCGCGCTTGGCACGTGAATTAAAAGCCGAAGGTGCCGATGTAATTAGTTTAAGTTTGGGGGAGCCAGATTTTGATACACCCGATGCCATCAAAGAAGCGGCCGCTCAGGCTTTACAAGATGGATATACTAAATATACGCCCGTTTCGGGACTGCCCGAATTAGTCAGTGCCATCATTACAAAATTCAAAAGAGATAATAATTTGGATTTTGAACCGGGACAAATAGTTGTTTCTAATGGAGCAAAACAGTCCGTTTTTAATCTATGCCAAGCCTTGTTGGACGAAGGAGATGAGGCGATAATATTAGCTCCCTATTGGGTTTCTTATCATGATATTATTAAGCTTGCAGGTGGTGTTCCCGTACCTGTAAAGGCAGACATTGAGCAAGATTTTAAGGTGAGTGCTGCACAGCTAGAGGCGGCTATTACTCCAAAAACGAAGTTCGTATTGTTCTCTTCTCCTTGTAATCCGACGGGTTCAGTATATTTAAGAGAAGAGCTGGAAAAATTAGCTGCAGTGATTGCCAAACATGATATTGTTGTTATTTCCGATGAGATATATGAGTATATTAACTTTACCGATAAGCATGCTTCTATTGGAAGTATAGCATCAGTCAAAGACCAAACCGTAACCGTCAATGGTTTTGCCAAGGGGTTTGCGATGACAGGATGGCGCTTGGGTTATATGGGCGCCCCATTATGGTTAGCGAAGGCTTGCGCAAAAATACAAAGCCAAGTGACTTCTGGAGCTACATCATTTGGGCAAAAAGCGGGTGCTTTTGCATTGACCGCTGACATGTTTGCTACCACTATAATGCGGGAAGCGTTTCGCAAAAGAAGAGGCTTGGTAATAGATTTACTGAAAGAAATACCCGGAGTTAAAACTAATTTTCCGAAAGGCGCTTTTTATATTTTTCCTGATATTAGTGCGTATTTTGGCAAGGAATGGGGGC
>CAYRVZ010000343.1:0-2892 GCA_964427815.1 uncultured Saprospiraceae bacterium
ACTGTTGAGCCATATTGATTTCCACTATGACATTTTGCGCAAGTTTCTTTATCTCCATTCATTTTGACAAGGTCGCCGGGTGCAGTAGTAATGCCCCCGTTATTTTTGGTGGCATATCCTTCAGCAAAGGAAAAAAGGGAAATTAGTCCTAAAAGGGTGACAATTGTAATTAAGGAAGGGTAAATTTTTTTCATGTTTTTTTTGTTGTAGTTAGAATTCCTTACGGAAAAGCAGTAATATTGTTACGTGTTATTTGGGAAAATGCCATTTTCAGGGATCTTGGCTTGAACGCCGATAAAGTAATTCCATAGATAGGCCATGTCTTTTTCATGGTCATCGGTCGGGTAGAAGGGGTCCCCAAAATGAACCTCTTTATTACCATAATCAAATTTAGTCGGAACGATGGGGATGTTTGCACCATGCGCAATAAAGTATATGCCCGTTTTAAAACGGTTGACTTTCGCTCTTTTGCCTTCTGGCGTGATGGTCATGACAAAGTGTTCTTTGGATTGAATGAGATCTACCACCGACTCTGCAAAGTTGCTTTTCTTAGTCCGATCGACTGGATATCCACCAAGCGCTTTGAATAACCAACCAATCCCAGGCTTAAACATAGTGTGCTTAATCACATATTTGATATCCGCTTTTAAGCTCCACTTCACTAATATCCCTAAAGGAAAATCCCAATTTGAAGTATGGGGCGCAACTAAGACGATAAATTTTTTGACCTCATAGGGGTATCGACCTGTTATCTTCCAACCAATTAATCGCAGGACAAACTTACTAAATAGACTCATTCTTTAATTTTTATTGGGTAAATATACAAGAAGTTTGTTAGTTTGAGCTCCATAATATCATTGTATGTGTGTCCTGTTGAATGCAGATGGATGGTTTAGGCTCAAAATCTTTTTTATCAATAAGACTATAACTATGTTTACCTTTCGGAAAAATTACTTTTTTGGTTTTCTAATCCTTCTACTTGTAGAAATCTATATTGCTATTTATGTGCATGATTCCTTTATTCGCCCTTTTTTTGGAGACTTCTTGGTTGTAATTTTGTTGTATTGTCTGCTCAGGTCTTTTTTAAAAATAGATTGGCTTTGGGTTGCTATTGGGGTGTTAATTTTTTCTTTTGTACTAGAAGTTATGCAATATTTTAAACTAGTCAACATGCTTGGATTGCAGGATGTCAAGTTGGCTAGAATCGTTATTGGGACTTCTTTTGCCTGGGAAGATTTAGTGGCTTATACACTTGGTATTTGGACAGTGGTTTTTATTGAACGTAAGTGGAATCCTCGGAATGTGCTTTAAGCGAGGATGATCTCCGTAAAAATGCTTAAATTTGCGACTGAAATCCACCAATACCATGATTGATAAGTTAGAAGCCATTGAAAATCGTTTTCACCACGTTGAAGAACGGTTGTCAGATCCCGCTGTTGCAAGTGATCAAGAAAGCTATGTGCAGTATAGTAAGGACTACAAAGAGTTGAAACTTGTAGTAGATGCCTTTCAGAAGTATAAGAAAGTGCTGGCTGGTCTAGAAGAGGCCAATGAAATGATGAAGGATGAAGATCCCGAAATGAAAGAAATGGCAAAGGCAGAATTATCGGATCTAAAAAACCAAAAGATAAACCTAGAAGAGGAGATAAAACTGTTACTGGTCCCGAAAGACCCAGAGGATGAAAAGGATATCATTTTTGAAATTCGGTCGGGAACGGGTGGCGATGAAGCCAGTATTTTTGCAGGAGACTTGTATAGAATGTACTCTAAGTTTTTTGATGACCAAAAATGGAAAGTTGATATACTAGGGCTCAATGAGGGTACTTCAGGAGGGTACAAGGAAGTGGTGCTAGAAGTCACAGGTAAGAATGTTTATGGAAAGTTGAAATTTGAGGCGGGCGTGCATAGGGTGCAACGTGTACCTTCTACCGAAACGAAGGGGCGTGTACACACCTCAGCCGCTACGATTGCCGTCATTCCCATCGTAGAAGAAAAAGAGATTAACATACGAAAAGATGATTTACGGATGGATGTGTTTCGGGCAAGTGGTGCAGGTGGTCAGCACGTAAATAGAACCGAGTCCGGTGTGCGTTTGACCCACCTACCAACAGGCATCGTAGCAGAAAGTACGGACAGCCGAAGCCAACATAAGAATAGAGATATTTGTATGGCAAAGCTGTACCAAAGAATTCAAGATGCTCAGCGGAATAAGGCAGATAGTGAGCAAGCATCCAAAAGAAAATCTATGGTTGGATCTGGGGATAGATCAGAGAAGATTAGAACCTATAATTTTCCTCAAAATAGATTGACAGACCATCGGATTAATCTGACACTTTATAGTTTGGACAAAGTCATTGAAGGGGATATTGGTGGCATCATAGAAGCATTGCAAATAGCAGAGAATGCTGAAAAAATGAAAGCCGAAGAAGTTTAAATTCCAGAAATGCCCAAAATTGTACAATACTTAATTCTGCTGTTATTGTTGGGTGCGTTGAGCCTCTTTTATTACCAAGATATTATTTCATTGGTTCCTTGTTTTAATCATGCTTGGACGCAATCGGATAAGCTAGCTTTGGCTTACGGTTTTTTAGATAATAATTTTAATTTATTTAAACCGCAGACGTTTAACCTTATAACTAACGGTGGGGTCACTGGTGTGGATTTACCACTTCATGAGTTCGTTGTGGCTGTTATAATGAAATTATTCGGAACCAAAAATCCAATGATTTTTAGATTATATAGCGTTGGTTTAAGCTGGATAGGATTTATTTATTTGTTTAGGTTGTCAAAGCTTATCACTCGATCTTATTTGAAGAGTTTGTTAGTTGTAGGTTTTGCCTTTTTACTGCCCATTTTGACCTATTACCAAGCAGGGTTTATTCCGTCGACAAG
>CAYRVZ010000344.1:0-2891 GCA_964427815.1 uncultured Saprospiraceae bacterium
TAGCGAATACGCTCTCGATTGGATTGGTGGTTCTGATGTGTTTCCAGTGCTCGGCCGGGAAGTCGTAGAAGGTGGCGAACGGGGCAGAAACGTGTATACACTGGCTCAAATGCGTATGAACGGCGAAGGAAGCCTGTATGTGCAGATTTCCGATGTGGTTGATGCGCGGGTTTTGAGGAAAATGCGGTAAAAACCAGTTGGAAGTTAGGAGTTTAGTATGAGTGAACCATCAACAAAGATTTGCTTTGTCGTCATGGGATTTGGGAAAAAAACAGATTACGAATCTGGCCGTACCTTGGACTTAGACGCCACATATGAGGCAATTATCCAGCCTGCTGTTGAAGCTAACGGCCTACGTTGCATACGTGCAAATGAAATTCTGCATTCTGGCATTATAGATGTAAAAATGTACGAGATGCTTTTACGTGCTGATTTAGTTATTGCTGATATTTCTACAGGAAATGTAAATGCAGTTTATGAACTGGGGGTCCGCCATGCGTTGCGTCCAAACTCAACCATAATAATGAAAGAGGCCGCAGGGCAGCTTTATTTTGATTTGGACCATGTGAATACATTTGAATACGAACACATGGGAGAAGATATTGGGCATCGAGAAGCAAAACGTGCAAATGAAGCGTTGTCAGCGTTGATATCGTCTTCAATGGAGGATGCCAGCCCAGATAGCCCAGTCTATACTTTCATTCCAAAGTTAAAAGAACCCTATATGTCCGATGATGAGTATCAGGAATTATTGGATGAAGCCGAACAAATTGAAGAACGCTTTTCAGCTTTATTGGATGAGGCTGAAGAAGCTACCAAAAATTCAAATCATGTAGAGGCCACCAAAGTTTTCCAGCGCATCGTGGAAATGAGTCCAAAAAACCCATACTTAATACAACAGCTTGCTTTGCATACATATAAATCTAAAGAACCGTCTCCGTGGTTGGCGCTTAATAAGGCATCCACTATTATTGAACAACTATCCCCTGAGAGTTCTAATGACCCCGAAACACTAGGTATTTCAGGCGCCATTTACAAAAATATGTGGCACCTTAACAGTGATATGGAAACCCTTAATAAAGCGATTGAGTCGTATCAGCGTGGCTTTGATTTGCGGAGGGATTATTACAATGGGGAAAATGCGGCTACTTGCTTGGAAATTAGGAGCAAAATTCAAGAGGATTCAGACAATGCGCTCTTTGACAGGATGTCGGCTAAAAAAATACGAGAAGCCATTATAGAAGAGCTATCTGAGCTAGTTGAAAGTGAAAAACTTTCAGATCGCACAGATGAAATATGGATCTTCGCTACTCTTGCAAACTGTCACTTTTCGGTAGGGAATGTAGATGTTGGTGGAGGTTACGAACAAAAATTTTTAGCGGAAGAGCCTGTGCAGTGGCAAATAGATACATTTAATTCTGGAAAAAAGGCTGTGCTTGAATATTAGTGAGTTAAGGCGTGAATAATTGAAAAGAGGGAATTTGTTATGGATGTGAAGACGACTAATAAAGTATTTTTGAGTTGGTCTAAAGGCAACTCGCTTCAAATTGCGAAAAAGCTAAAAGAGGAACTCGAAATTGTATTTCAGGATTTAGAAATTTGGATTTCGACTGAAATGGGGCAGGGAAAATACGAACACCAAAAAATCACAGAAAACGCAGCTAACTCTAAGTTTTGTATTTGCGTCTTAGACCATAACAACTATCTAAACCCTTGGCCCGTTTTTGAAGCAGGTATGTTTTATGGATACCCGTCAAAAGAAATTTTTGTAATATTGTGTGGTGGCTTAGAGAGTCAGCATTTGGTCAATAGAGGGCATCCGATAGTGGGTAACTTTTGTGTTCTCTCTTCGTCAAAAGAAAAGTCATGTGAATATATCGCTAATATGATTGATTCAATTAATCAGGCATTCTTCCATTTAGAGGATAGAAAAATCAAGCGTTCAAAGGACGTTCTTTCTGAAGGCCTAGTTGAGCTTCATGCGGAGGTTTACGGTGACAAGTATAATGCTGATATTGATGCCGAAGACGCGTTTCTGGATGGAATATCAAGAAACTAATATATGGTTAGCCGAAGTGGCTCTCAAAATAGAGAGTGGCCATTTTGGCGTCATACGAATCTGTTTTCATGTAGTAGCGAAAACGACGCAATAGATTGTAACTTTTTTCCGTGTCTATTAGGTATTTAGCGTCGCCAAATATGTATTGTATAAAATGATCGATTATCGCGAAGTTAATATCGAATACTACCTTTCGCTCATCGTCAGAAAGCGACGCGTATTTCGTTTTATCAATATTATCGCTAACCGGATTGTATATAAGGAACCACCGAACAGTATAGGCAGCTATTTTTGATCTATGAAAATTGTTAATATCGTGTGCTTCGACAGAGTAATACAGATCGTTCATATACCTACCGACGGCAATAAGTATATTGGGGTAAGAAATTGTAAAGCACCCCTTTAGATTGGGGTACTTTTCTTCATAATGACGAGTGACCATTGTGCAAAGCTCATAAGTTTTGTCCACTCGAGCATTGTACTGGGTTAATCTTTGTTCATCATCAAGGAACCTACCATAAAAGTTAGGCTTCACAAAGGTTGTGCTGTCCATAAAAGTTTATGCCTGAATCTCTTTATGTTTATCGAAGGTTCTTCCGTGGGAGATAGATTCACTCATATCGCAAATTCTTGCAACAGAATCAGCCGTTATTTCGTGTTCCAAGAAAGGGTCGTCTGAATTGGCTACTTCAAGGGATAGTTCTTCTCGTAGTGCGGCGTCATTGCTAAGCGCTTCCCTTGCTGAATTGCCCATAATTATTTATTCCCGTTATCAAAATAAATCTTCGCGGCATCCATCCATTCGTCATCAAAGTGTCGAAATGTACGTGCG
>CAYRVZ010000345.1:0-1118 GCA_964427815.1 uncultured Saprospiraceae bacterium
ATATCATGTATGGAGGTTGCCGTAATATTATTAATAGGAGCAGCCTGAGGAGCGGCCTCGCCACAATTTACCTCCATGATGTAGTTTAGGGCAACCCATTGATTAATCATCTGCCAAGTACCTGACCAAAAATTGATGGCAGCAAAATCATTGTCTTCTGTGTTTCCATAGCTTAAGTCTAAAGCGACATTTTCGCCATTTGGCCATGCTCCAGTTCCTTCTTCTAGTTCATCTGAAAAACCGATGAAAGGTTGGTTTTGACCCATGGCACCTTGGATGAAGTCATTCTCAGCTTGAGACGAAATTACGGTTAGGTATCCGCCATCCGTCAGGGCTTGGAATTTGGCATCTGTCCATTGCATTATGTCGTCTGATAAATAATAAGCGTGTCCTCCAAAATCACCAAGTAAAGTATAGCCAGCAATCTCCCCACATGTTGATCCGCCTTCTGGCGAAACCAAAATGTCAAATGAACAGGTGGCTGTATTGCCACAATCATCTGACGCAGTATAAGTTATCACATGGTTTCCTTGGATTAATGCAGTCCCTGATGCTTGCCCTACGGTTTGAACTAATACAGCTTCTGTATTTAATTCACAAGTGGTGTTAGTCACAGGTAAATTCCATGAGACAACAACATCCGCACTATCTATTGGGATGGTTACATGGATATTGGTGGGGCATGTAAGGGTTACTTCAGTGGGTAAGGGTGCACCACAATCGACTTCCATTACGTATTTTTTATAGACATATTGATTGACCATGACCCACTGGCCATTCCAAAAATTCATGATAGCAAAATCGCTTTCGGCGTCGTTACCATAACTTAAATCTAAAGTAGAAGTTTCTCCATTCGCCCAAGCGCCTGTACCTTCTGTAGCTTCATCATTATACCCAATAAATACCATGTTATTACCAAGATGCAATTGAACATAAGCATTTTCATTTTGAGAATTCATAGTGACCAATGAGCCTCCTGCGGCTTCCGCAAAAGATTTTGCATCTGCCCAAGTAGAAGCATCATCAGACATATAATATCCGTGACCTTCAAAGTTGCCAAAGTAATTATATCCTGTTATTTCTCCACAGCCAGCGATAGGCGCTTCTGTTACCGTTAC
>CAYRVZ010000345.1:1218-2883 GCA_964427815.1 uncultured Saprospiraceae bacterium
CGGTAGGGAGCAATCTTGTGCGTTCGCTTGCGCAAAAAAGAAAATTAAGAGGAGGACATAGAACGGGTGTAAATTCCTGAACATTTTGGTATTGTTTTTGATTACGGAGGGGGGGGGAGGATTTCAGCTACAAATAAACCTGAATTTAATGCTACAAGCAATCATTGCAGTCTTTATTTCTCAAATTACCTATTAGATGAGAAAGTTAAATGGAGTTTATTTATAATGTGTGTGCCAAATCTGCTGTTTAGATTCAGCCCTGAAGTTGATGACGAAAGTCATTGATATTTTTGCTCTTTTGAATTTATCTTTGTTGTCAATTACATAATTCCCCATATTTTTTATTATAATTAATGAATTATGAAACAGCATCATGCTATTGCCTTTATAGCGGTTCTATTCGCTCTCTTCTCATCTTGTAAGAAAGATATACCTGTCAGAATAAATCGTGAAAAAACGAGAACGTTTTTTGGTGACAATGAAAACAACGTTGTAGTAGTAGCGGATGTGGATGATTTTAAGCTTCTAGGCAAAGTATCTACTAGCCATCAGGCAACTTATACCGCAGATTTGATAGGAAATACAGGGAAAGTCTATGTAGTAAATCGGGGCAGTAATGCCATCGATGTAGTGGATTCCGAGTCCTTACAACTGACTAATACCATTGAATTGGATCATTTTCCTAGGAGTGCTGAAAGTGTCAATGAAAAAATGGGACTTGTCGCTGTTACTGGCATGGACAAACCGATGGTTTCTATAATAGATATGAAAACTGAGGAAGTGGTCGCGGTTGTGGGAAATACTGAAATTACCTATCCAGTACAACTAAATGCATCGGGTACGCATGCTTGCGGGCATCCATTTTGGTTAGACGAGCACCATTTTATTTTACCTGATCGAGGTAATTTGAAATTAAGTACCTACTTTATAGGAAAAAGCAATGGTCAATGGCAGGTAGCTTTACTTAATACAATTAAGACGCCATCTCCAATCCACCAAATTTTTCCTAGCAAAGGAAATTATCAAGGCGACAAGAATGTTTTTTATGCATCAGCTGAAGGACTAACTAAACAGGGTGCAGAAAATGCCTTTCCTTCCATTCTGGAATTAAAATTAGTGCAAGACAAGGGTTTGGTGTTAACAAGGTCTTTAAGCTTAAATGTGGGAGCCCCAGTAGAAAAAATGGGCTTGCATCATGGGGACTTTCACCCTTTCGAAAAGTTGGTTTATGTGGGGTCTAAAGAAGGAACCATCTTTGTCATAGATTATGAAAATATGTCTATCCATTCAACCATCCAAGCAGGAAAAGGTATTGGCCATGTTAAAATGATTAAATCAAAAAAACTGGCAGTAGGCATTAATCATGAAGATGTTTTCGTAACGGTCATTGATCTGACAACGAATACTAAGATTAAAGATGTGCCGGTGAGTGATAAGATTGATTTGGTGGGTAAAGCAAACATCCAAGCGCACCCAAAATACTTTGTAAAAGGGGATAAGTTTTATTCGTTTGTTACGGAAGATGGGGTGTTTTATGAGATGGATTTGAATGATTTAGAGGTTACTAGAGTATTAGAAGTGGGAGGTAAGCCGTCCCAAGGCTCGTTTGTGACCATGACTGTTGAGGAGTAGGATTTTAAGGAAAAAAGGTCAGAAGTAGGAGTG
>CAYRVZ010000346.1:0-2868 GCA_964427815.1 uncultured Saprospiraceae bacterium
CAAAACCTTCCACAGGAAGTGGTGAACCCGTCGAGCCGATACCTCGTAATGAGGACAAATCAAATTCATTTTTTGGCGAAAGACCTTGGCTTCTACAAGCCAATAAAAAAGGCGCACTTGTACCAAAATGATGAATTGGGGCAGCTTCAGCCATTTGCCAAAGAACATTTAAATTAGGATAACCCGGACTACCATCATATAAGACGGCTACTCCACCGACTAACATAGAAGCCTGCACAAAATTCCACATCATCCACCCCGTGGTGGCAAACCAAAAAAATCGTTCTCCTGGATGGACATCATTATGTAAAGCCAAATATTTTAAATGCTCTAACAAACTTCCTCCATGTGAATGAGTGATGGCCTTGGGAGTCCCAGTCGTTCCCGAAGAATATAATACCCAAATCGGATGCTCAAATGGAACTGGCAAAAAAGCCAGTGGGTCATTTTTTCCCGCAAGGGCATCCGACCACAAAATACTTTTTTTAATATTTTTAATACTTGTTTTTTCATCCAGGTAAGGGATTAATACGACTTGCTCCAAAGAAGGTATTTGCCCAACAATACTCTCGACCACATCCATCTTATCATACCCTTTTCCACCATATTGATACCCATCGACTGCTAACAAAACCTTAGGTTCAATCTGCCCAAAACGTTCTAAGACGCTGCCCACTCCAAAGTCAGGAGAACAGCTAGACCATACTGCCCCTATTGACATTGTAGCCAATAATCCAATCGTTGCTTCGGGTATATTAGGTAAAAATGCAACTACTCTATCTCCCTTTTCAACTCCACTTTCTATTAAGAATTGTCGTAAGGCGGCGACTTTCTTTTCTAATTCAATCCAAGAAATTTCTGTAAGTTTTTGTTTTTCAGATTGAAAGACTAAGGCAGGATGCTTGTCCGTTTTATTTCTAAAAACATGTTCCGCATAATTTAAAGTAGCCCCGTCAAACCAATCCACGTCAGGCAGTTTTTTATACTCCAAAATACGAGTGAAAGGTGTGTAAGATTTTACTTTAAAGAATTTCCAAATCAAGTCCCAAAAAAATTCAGGTTCATCTACTGACCATTGCCAAAGCTCATCATAAGATTGAAAGTCTAAACGATGATAACGACGCAACCAATTCATGAATTTATTCATTCTAGAGCGTTGCTTGAATCGCTTGGAAGGTTTCCAGAGGATCGGCGGTATTGTTGTGGACATAATTATTTGGCTTTGTGGGCTAAAGTTAGGGCTTTTATGGGGCTTGGTCAAATGTTATACTAGGCAAAAAATAACCTATCTTTACCTCAAAATTGAAAATGAAACCATTTCTGTTCTTATTTCTCGTGCTTTTTACCATCAACAGCTGCAAACCACCCGCACTTTCCTTGCCCAATGAAGTGGCAGAAGCCTATGGTTTTTCTAAGTTTGACCAAGTAAAATCAATCGCTTTCACTTTTCATGCCCAAAAAGGGGCTAAACAGGTATCAAGAAACTGGAAATGGTATCCACATGATAAGCGTGTCGAGCATCATTTACCAGATGGGCTAGTTACCTATAATCAAGAGGCTAATTTGTCGAAAGAGGAAAAAGAGCTGGATGCCAAGTTTATCAATGATAGTTTTTGGTTGCTCTTTCCCTACTATTTAAATTGGAACCGAGACAGCTATATGACTTTCGTACAAAAAGAGGCGCAGTCCCCCATAAAAAACCAAAAAACAAAGGCCTTAACCATCACCTTTAACGACAAAGATGGATACACACCTGGAGATGCCTATGACTTGTACCTTTCGGAAAAAAATGAAATTCTAGAATGGACTTATCGTAAAGGAGGGCAAAAAGAAGCCACTAAGTCAACGACTTGGGAAGGTATAAAAGACTTCAGCGGAATAAAACTATGCACCGACCACCACAGTGCTGATGGTAAATTTAGGCTTTGGTTTGATGAGATAGAGTTTGAATTTATTGAATAATATTTCATCACTTAATGACCCTATAATTCTTTCTTTCCAACACATAATCGTAACTTTACAGAAAATAAAACCAACTCAATATGAAATTTTTCATTGACACCGCAAATCTAGCAGAAATAAAAGAAGCGAAAGCTTTTGGAATCTTAGATGGCGTGACCACTAATCCTTCATTGATGGCTAAAGAAGGCATCTCAGGAATTAAAAATATCCAAGCCCATTATGAAAAGATATGTGCCATTACCGATGGAGATGTAAGTGCGGAAGTCATTTCGACAGATTATAAAGGGATGGTGCGAGAAGGCAAACTACTTGCTAAAATCGCTCCTAATATTGTTGTAAAAATACCCATGATCGAAGACGGAATCAAGGCTATCAGTACTTTTACAGCAATGGGTATTCGAACTAATTGCACGCTAGTTTTTTCTTCTGGACAAGCTATTTTGGCTGCAAAGGCGGGTGCGACTTATCTCTCTCCATTTATTGGAAGAATTGATGATATTACTTGGGACGGAATTGGGTTAATTCGGGACATTGCGGAGATATATGCCATTCAGATGTATGATACTTTGATATTGGCTGCTTCTATTCGTAATAGTAACCATATCGTTGATGCCGCTAGATCGGGTGCAGATGTCATCACGAGCCCACTCAAGCCTATCTTAGGCTTATTGAATCATCCTTTGACGGATATTGGTTTAGCCAAGTTTTTAGCGGATCACAAAAAAGCTAAACGCAAGAAGTAAATATTGTGGACAAAATATCGCCTGCTCAAGTATTAAAATTACAACCTAAACTTCCTCTTTTGGATGTTCGGACTCCAGCTGAATTTGAGCGAGGACATATCCCTGGCGCAATCAATTTTCCAATTTTCACGGATGAAGAACGTGTAATCGTTGGGACTTTATA
>CAYRVZ010000347.1:0-2860 GCA_964427815.1 uncultured Saprospiraceae bacterium
CCCTTTTTTCCGTCCTTGCTAGCAAAATAATAAAGGTCATTAGCTGGGCTATTAATGGGCTGGGGGAGAGGTTGTATTTCACCATCTAGATTTAATAAATTAGAAGCTTTAATTTTAAAGATATCAAATCCCCCTATGTTCAGATGTTGTGTTGAACTAAAAAATAATTCTTGTTTTTGAGCATCATAAAAAGGAGTTAATTCATCTCCTTCTGTATTGATGATATTTAAGTTTATGGGGTTTTCTAATTGATGATTTTTGTTTATTTCTGCTATCCAAATGTCAGATTTTCCAACGCCACCCTTTCGGTCTGAAGAAAAGAGTAAATACGCTTTATTCGATTGACTATCAAGGTAGTACGCAGGATGTGTAGTCGTGTAGTTCGGGTTGTTTATTTTTAATTTAATGGGCTTCTTCCATCCACGTTTTTTTCGTTTCCGAAAATATAAGTCACAATGTATTTTTGCTTCGTTTTGGTAGTAACATTGCGTGTAATAGACACCTGAATTATCGGGTAGAAAACAGAGGTTAGCCGTGAAATTTTCTTTGTCATTGAAGCCATATCTCATTAATTTACCTTTTTTATTTTGGGTAGAATAGACGGATTTAGCAAGTTTTCTTTTGGGGGTGTTTTTGTCTATATTATATGTGAACCTATAACTGGAATAAAATAAAGTATCCCCTTGGAGTACGGGCGCAAATTCTGAGTAGGTAGAATTTATTTTTTTGCCCATGTTTTTAATAGCATAGGGTGTTTCTTTCTTTTGGGTAAGCGCATAAGCACAATTGATGATTTCATTCCTTGCAGCTAAAGCATGTAATCCATTCGTATTTTGTTTTAAATATGTACTGAAATTGATACTCGCCTTTTGATATTGACCAAGCCCTTTTTGCACCATTCCTAGTTGAAAAGAAGCCTCGGGAAAATCAGCTATTACGGCTTGATAGGATTCGGCCGCTTCTTCCAGCATTTGACAGGCATGAGCGGCTTCTGCATAGCCGAAAGTATAGATGGGCTTATTCTTTTTTTCTTTTGCCGAAAGGTAGTAATCCATAGCCGCTTGACATTCCTCGTTAGCCATTGCTGCTTGTGCTGCTTGTGCAAATGCATGATGAGATTGTGCTTGCGCTAAAGAGCCAAGTAGGCAGAACAAAGCTAAAAAGAGTAAACGCAGCTTAATGTGGACTAAAAAATGGGGCATAACTTTGACTTTTTCGGGGGGACAACCGTATTGGCGGTATATTGAATAGATAATTCTGGACCACCGCGTCCTGCTGTGGCAACGTTGAAATCTGAGGTGTTGAGGTCATAGCTAATACCACCCGTCCAGTTCTTGTAATACAAATGTACTTCTGGAAAAAAAGCATCTTTTTGGCGCAAGCCCGCTAAAAATGAAATCGCTAGGTCTTTATTGATTTCTTTGTTCAAAAAGATTTTAATACCGCTGCTGAGGACTAATTCATTATACGCTAATTGATGCCGATAAACTGTATTGAAAAGTAGGGTCATTTTTTCCGCAAGGTAAACTTCCCCTATGGCATAAAGATTTATGGTCGGTGTTAATTGGATAGTAGGGTCATTAAATCCGACCTTCGGGAAGTTAATATGGGCTAACGAAGCCCCCATGTTTCCGCTTATCTTTTGTCGAATATTGACGCTGGCATTGATGCCCACATTTAAATCTGCGTAGCTGACTTTGGTTTGATTAAATAGCTCGCCAGAATTCAATTCTTCGTGATATCTATCCGTGAACTGGCTGCCAAAACTTAATTTGTCTGGATTAAATTGGCGGCTCGCATAGCCTAAGCCTACTCCGATAGAGGCCATTAATGAGGGGGTTAGAGTCTTCGATACTGTCGTATTTAGTTGAACTTTTAGAAGCCCAAGACCCGCATCTCCTGCCTGATCATACTGAAATTGCCCGCCCAATGCTATGTGAGTTCCAAAGACTGATTTACGAAGCATTTTCTTATCAAAGTACCCTAAAAAGCTAGTATAATCCACAGGAACTGATGCCCATTGATTGCGATAAATGGCGCCTCCTCGAAACTCAGAACCAAATGAATTGGACAACGCGGGTGAGAGTAGGGAAGGAGCGAATGCATACTGCGAATAATGAACGTCCTGCCCATTACCTAGAACAGGGAAAGAAAGCAGTAAGAGTAAAATGAAATGTTGTACCTTTGTCATATTCGCTTAATTGGTTGCTAATGTAGTAATTTTTTTGATAATCAAGTATTTATGTCAAACCATAAATTAAAAATAGGAATTACGGGGGGGATTGGTAGTGGCAAATCAACTGTTGCGTCCATTTTTAGTATTTTAGGGATCCCAGTGTACTATGCGGATGATAGAGCCAAATGGTTGATGGTGAACGAGCCAAGATTAGTCGCTGCCATTATATCCCTATTTGGGCAAGAAGCGTATTTGCCGAAAGGCGATTTGAATCGTTCTCACATTGCGAAATTAGCTTTCAATAACCCCAAATTACTCCAAAATCTCAATAAATTAGTTCATCCTGCGGTAAAAGAGGACTACCTCCGCTGGCATATTGTTCAAAAAAATACGCCATATACTTTAAAAGAGGCAGCCTTGCTTTTTGAATCAGGATCTGCTAAAGAACTAGACTCGGTCATCGAGGTTTTTGCAGCCCAAAAAATTAGAATTAAGCGTGTGATGTCCAGAGACGGAATTTCGCGCAAGCAAGTAATGTCTCGTATAAAGAACCAAATGCCAGAGTTAGAGAAAAGAAAATTAGCAGATTTTGTGATTTTGAATGATGGCAAGATAGGATTGATTGAACAAGTGATAGCTTTGGACAAAAAGCTCCGTCACCTAACAAAAAATGACTAAAATACC
>CAYRVZ010000348.1:0-2804 GCA_964427815.1 uncultured Saprospiraceae bacterium
GGCGCATCACCAATATAGTTCGTAATGGGCGCACGCCAATACTTGGTACCCGCATTTTTATCTCTTATGCAAGATGGAATTGTTGTCAAGTCTATGGGCACTTTAGTTGTCGTCCCATTTTTGATAATACTAAATTCTAATAATTTTGAATTTTGACCATCTGCCATTAGCTCTGGGTTTCCATTATCTACAGAACCTGCCGCACCAGTAAACCAGTGTTGCCAAGACCACCAAGCCAAATCTGTAAAAAATTCCATATCATGAATGACATATTTTTCTATACCAACCATGGTGTCTCCAGGCATGAATCTAGTCAAATCCGCTGGACTATTGACTAATTTATCTGCAAGGGTTACTTTAGTAGTCATTGTCTTATCGGTATAACCTAGATTTTTTCTAGTAAAACTTAGGTCTGTTTGCTCAAACAGACAACTACAGCCCGATGCTGTGGGATCTCCAGAAAACAATTCTTGGCGGCAAGAACGTACAATCTGACATCCACCAGCACAATCCGAGCACTCTTCAATTACCTTAAAATTTCCCGTCCAATATTGCCTTGGTTTACAACTACCAGCATTCATTTCTAGGGTTACTTTGTAACAGATTTGTGTGCCAGCAGCAGCATTTCCTATATCTATTTTTAATATTTTTTGTGTACCAGCGATCCTAACCCAACTTAACTTGGCATCTGCCACCGCAGCATATCCTGTACCATCATCAAATTGTGCCGAACCTGCTACAAATTCAATATCATCCATTAGCAAAGAATCTCCCATAAAATCAATCGTCAAATAGGTCGTTGCCCCTGCAGCACAAGCCGTAACATTCTCACTATCAAAGGTATAACAATATTCTAATTCTCTTGTTTTGGGTCCAGAAGAGCCACCATAGACGTCAAAATTATACATGGGCGTATTACCTACTTTGTTGGTTGGGTCAGCCAGTAGATTGGTCGTATCTGCCGTTGCAGTATATTTAATGTCGCTCCCTGTCACTGGTGGAAAAGCTCTAAAAGTTTGTCCACAATTGGTTTTTCCATCGACATAGAATTGTGCGAATCCACAATCAATTTTGGCACAACTCCCATCATTACCACATTCCATCTCCAAAATGACACTCAACACAATGCTATCTCCACCTTCCAAATCATCAAAGAAACCATCACCATCCGCATCAAACAACCCACCCATTCCATCAGGGTCTGCTGTAATCGTCGAAAAATCAATCAATATATCTCCACCGACCCACGAGTAAGTAGATGCGTCGAGAGAGACCCCATTCATCTGGACATCTGAAATACCTAGATTTGATTTTTCGCAAGTATTAAAACCGACCTTCATATCTGTTATTAAAGCTTGGTTAGTATTGGGATTTGGATTTTGAACCACCAAATCCATTTGTCCTGGGCTTCCGCAAATAGAAGCACCACTTACCAAGGTCACCGTAGCTGTAGGAGTCGCTGCTCCCACAGGTTGAACTTTAACAAATGACGTTTTTTGAGTCATCTGACAAGTATCCCCATCACAACCATAAAAGGCTTCATATTTAATTGGAAAATTGGTATTTCCGACAGGGCAATTATCCGCTTGATAACAGACTTCAAAATCTATATATTCGTCTGTATTGAATTGATTATCAGCTGGATTGGCATTCCCGTTACCAGAAAAATAAGCGTTGCTGACAGGTGCTTCAAAAATGTTATTTACGTATGTAAAAGGTAGATCTACGCCATTCGCTTTTAGGGAGACCAATTGTAGGCCACTTGAAGCCAGATCTAATCCCGTAATCCTAAAATTAGTACTGTCTAAATAAGTATCCAAACCATTTTGAGAAATACGTACCGTTTGACAAGTTGGAGCAGCCAAAGCAGTAATAATCGCACCAATAGGTGTGGTACTCAGCACGTTTTGCACTGGAATACTAAAGGAATTGTTAAAATTTTCTTCAATGTTATAAGTCGTCGTACAGCTAAATGTACTACTCATCGTATCCGTAAAATCATACTCCAAATCCATGCTAACAAAATAAGTATTGGTCAAGTCAATGCCACATTTAGCTCTCACACCGATATAGGCAACATATATCTCTCCACCACTCACACCTGTTAACAAAAACTCTGGGTCGTTTACTGAGTTATCAATGTTAGCGATGGTGGTACCGCCCCCATAGTGGGTAAGTTGAAAGCCCGCATATTCCATCCCACTAGGTAGATGTAGTGTCATGGCCATATTGGAAACAGTCCCTGGGTCATCCGTAAAAATCATTATTGCTAAGGTGTCCGATGCTCCACAAATGGCTAAATCGTCAGTTTGAGCAAAATTAGGTATTCCCCGCATATCCAATATTTGTAAATCTGGACAGCTCTGTGCTGAAACTGATAATGACAGCCCTATAAGGACAAAAGACAAGAGTAAGTTCTTTAGTAGATTCATAAATCCAGTTATTATTTTACCAATATTTGGTCTAATCTTTTACTGAAAGAACATATATATGTTTCAGTTATATGTTTTGATTTACTTGAATTTGTCTAACTCCTTTGGTCTTCGGTTGATCAGATTGCTGCTTGTGCAACGTTTCCTATTTAGACAAAATTTAATAAATTATTTGAACCGCTCACATTATAAATGGCTTATTCCCAAAGTCCTTCTACCCTGATAGTAAAATATTTTTTTTCCATAAGTCCCTTTTCTAAGGAGATATTTGGGGTGAACGACCGATCCCATAGGGTCGAGTGCGACAGCGGTCGAAGGGAGAGAACGGCGTTAGTCGCTCGATAATCAACCAAAATACTAAAAAAAATATTT
>CAYRVZ010000349.1:0-2797 GCA_964427815.1 uncultured Saprospiraceae bacterium
AAAAGAGTGAACAAATGAAGGGTTTTATTCAATCGTGATTCTAATATTCATGAGAAGAATAATCTGAGAACACAACATAAAGGAGATACATTCAATAATAATGCCAAGGTAAAGCAAAAAAACGAAATGACCAAATGATTGATGATAAAATTTATGATTTCTTTTTACGTAGTATCCAAAAGCTATCAAGCAGTAAGAAACCAGCAGAACAAAAGTTAGAAAAAATACAATACCTTTTTAGAGAAATTTTAGATAATGCTGTCGAAAAAGAGCGGTTACACTTTACCACTTTGTTTGCCAAGCTTTCCTATATCGCCCAAAAGTCTAGTTTTAGCCCTAAGTTAAATTATTTTGCCAATTCCTTTCGGATAAAGGCTCGCCATATCTCCGCCAGTGAGTCTAAGCTCCTTACGTATTATGTGGATTTAGGGATGACCGTTTGTTTGCATCTTTTAGAGCATATAAGTGGCCAAAAAATAGAGGACGCGCTGAAAGAAACATTACCCTATGCTTTTCCTGCCCAACAAAAAAGGGATCAATCTATTGTTGCCTACTACCAAAATGTACGGGTTGTCGTAATTGAAAACGACATTCAAGCTCAGGCATTGATTGGCTTTCGCGAAAGCGATCCGACAGCAAAAATAAAGATTAGATATAATATTCCTGAGCGCAACGAAAATTTTAAAAACTCTATTACCTTACTTGATAAGGTTTTTGGTTATCCCACGAATGTCCAACTCTTGGATGTAGAAATAGACAAAGAAGGCGTTTATTTTCCTAAAGGATTTGTGCTAGAGCCCGATTACTTAATGGATGTCAGCGCGGTCGCAGCTTTTGTTTCCAATGTGCACAACTTGCCCTTGGGGTATATGGTCAATAAATTTTTGCCGTATGAAGTGACGCCGCCTATCATGTTGGGAAATATTGCCAATTTCTTTCTGGACGAACTAACCAGCAATCCTCAACAGACCTTTCTAGAATTGTTTCCAAAAGTATTTAAACTATATCCACTCGTTTTTTCCATGTGGGACGATGCCAAAATAAGAACGGTTTACCAAAAAAGTCAAAAGCATTTTGTCTCCATTTATAAGGTCATCCTGCAAGATTTTAAAAATGAAAATATAGATCGGGCAGCTGCCGTCTTAGAGCCTGCTTTTTTTTCCAATACTTACGGCATTCAAGGTCGGTTAGATCTTTTTTACGAAAGTCAAACAGAGCCCAATAAAAGTGTCATCATCGAATTAAAAAGTGGCAAACCTTTCAAAGCCAATAAATATGGACTGAGCCAATCTCATTACACTCAGACTTTACTGTACGACTTACTCATCAAGTCTATCAACAAAAAAAACAAACCGACTAACTACATCCTCTACTCTACCCTAGATGTCAATCAATTAAAGTTTGCTCCCACCATCAAATCAATTCAATACGAAGCGATTCAAGCTCGTAATGAATTAGTCGCTATCGAAAAAGCTCTGGTCCAGATCAATGATGTTTCGCTAGATGACCATTCTATACTAGAATATGTTAGGCCCAAGCAATTTGAACGCTACCGTGGATTCACCTACACGAATTTTGAAACCTTTCACAAAGTATTTACAGTATTAAACAAACTAGAAAAACATTATTTCAAGGCTTTTGTGTCATTTATCGCCAGAGAGAGTTGGTTGGCAAAGGTAGGAGATTCGTCCGTAGCTGGACGACGTGGACAAGCACAACTTTGGATGAACTCGACCGAAGAGAAAGAAAATGATTTCTCCATACTCAAAGGTCTAAAATTACATTCGCAAGATAACTCCTCGGAGTTCCCAATTGTAACTTTTCAGAAAACGAAGACGACCAACCCGCTTGCCAATTTCAGAATAGGCGACATCGTCATTCTTCATCCCGATAAAAAAGAAGAAACATCCGTTCTCCATGCAAGAGTTATTAAGGGGAGTATTATTGCGTTGGAAGACCAAATAGTGCAAGTTCGACTCCGTTCTTACCAAGTAAACCCAGCGGATTTGAGTACAGATTCTTTGTGGATGTTGGAGCCTGACTTATGGGAACGTGCCTTTCAATCCTTGTTCAATTCTCTTTTTGAATGGGCCGGAATTGATAGTAAAAGAAAAGAATTAATTCTCACTATCCGTCCCCCAAAAAAGAATACACTACGAGGTGTTCAAGCTTCGCCTAACCTAACAGAGGAGCAAGCAGCCATTCTAGCAAAGATGCTTTCGGCAAAAGATTATTTTTTATTATGGGGCCCTCCCGGAACGGGTAAGACGAGCATCATTTTAAAATCTGCTGTTCAACATTTAATTCGTAATACTCAGGAGACTATTTTACTGTTGGCTTATACCAATCGCGCTGTAGATGAAATCTGTGGTGCAATCGAAACAGGGATGCCAGAAATGAAAGATAAGTATTTTAGAATTGGCAACACAAATTCGACAAATGCAGTTTATAAAGACCAACTCCTTTCGGAAAAAATTAAAAATTCAACAAAAAGGCAAGAAGTTAAAGACATAATTGTAAGCCATCGTGTGGTTGTTTCCACTATTTCTTCCATTATGAGTAAGCCACAGATTTTTACATTTATGAATTTTGACACGACCATCATTGACGAGGCATCTCAGATTTTAGAGCCACAACTGATTGGCATATTAAGTCGAATCAAGCGATTTATTCTGATTGGGGATCATCGTCAATTACCTGCCGTCGTTTCCCAGAAATCCATTTTTTCAAAAACAGACAATCCATTACTTAATAAGCTTGGTATCAAAGACTTATCAAATTCCTATTTTGAGCGATT
>CAYRVZ010000350.1:0-2736 GCA_964427815.1 uncultured Saprospiraceae bacterium
CCTTCTGTTTAGATGTTGGCGGATTATCTTTAGGCTTGGATACACTATGTGTTCAGGTTTGTGATGACCAAGGCGAATGTACGATGACTTATATTTATGTAGATGTGTTACCAAGAGTTGACACGGTAGATGCTTTTGTTACTTGGACGTCAATGAATACCTTTTGTATTGATACTTCTTTGTTCATTCATGATATTGTTTTAGTTGAAAACCTGTGTCCGAATAGTTCCGGGTTAGAGGTAGCAGTGGATATTTTGGGCAATACGGGATGTTTAGAATTTACGGGATTGAATATTGGTATAGATACGGTTTGTTTAGCAGTGTGTGACGCCTATGATAATTGTGATACAACCATTATTTTTGTGGAGAGTAATGTACCAAAACCCGATACAGTGGTTGTAGAAATGGTCATAGGAACCGATAGTATCTATTGTGTAGATGTGACAAGTTTACCGGGTGCGTTGATTTCTTTTGATCAGATTTGTACGGAAGTAGTGAGTGTAGGAGCGGACTTTGGGCCTATTGGTACGAGTTCACATTGTCTGGAAATATATGGGTCCGATTATGGATTGGATACGGTTTGCTATGCTTTCTGTGATGACCAGTTTTGTGATACTCTAGTGTTAGTCGTTAATGTCATTCAAGACACAACCCAAGCTCCAGTCGCCATAGATGATCAGGAAAACGTAAGGCTTAATTTTTGGATTAATTTCTTTCCTCTGGAAAATGACTTGACTAATGGAACGATTGATTCTGTGCGTATTGAGCTAAAACCGCAGTTGGGGTCTGTGACGGTAAATGATGATTTCTCTTTCACCTATACGCCTGATAAAAACATGTGTATGAAGCAAGATTCCTTTACTTATCGGATTTTTAATAAAAATGGAACGGATTTTGCAACAATTTATATTGATATTCTATGCGATGAGGTTACGCCGTTTTCGGCGCTTTCGCCAAATGGTGATGGAACCAATGATTTCTGGTATATTCAAGACATTGAACGATATCCAGAAAACGAAGTTTTTGTCTATAATAGATGGGGAAATGAAATATTTTACCGCAAGGAATATACAAATGATGAACCTTGGGATGGGCTCTGGAAGGATACCCATTTACCGGCAGGCACCTATTTTTATATAATTAAGCTCGGTAAACCAAGTATAAAAACGTATAGTGGATATATACAAATTAGTAGATAGACTTCCCGTTATTAAACGAACAGACATGATACTTAAAAATTTAACATTTGTTTTTGTAATGTTTTGCGCTTCGGCCGTCTCGGCTCAGCAACAAAGCATGTTTACGAAATATATGTTTAATACTTTAGCTTTTAATCCAGCGTATGCAGGTTCAAGAGACGCCCTTTCGGCAAATGTTCTCTATCGGAATCAATGGATGGGGTTAGAAGGCGCACCAGTCACGCAGACATTAAGCATTCACTCACCAATCAAGCCTCGTGTGGCCGTCGGTTTGAGTATTATTAATGATAAAATTGGGGCGACCGGTTCGACTACTCTTAATGCTATTTATGCTTACCGCATGGATTTTGGCGCAGGTAAATTATCCGTTGCACTACAAGGTGGGGCCGTAAATTGGAGGGCAGATTGGAATAAACTGAGATTCAAAGACCCGCAATCAATTGATGAAGCTTTTGCAAATGGTAATGAATCAAAATGGTTGCCCAATGTCGGCGTTGGAATTTACTATTATTCAGATAGATTCTATACGGGTATTGCTACGCCAGGCTTATTAGAGTCGAAATTAAATCCTATAGATAATACGAGTTTAGACCAAAGTGCTAGATTGTATCGTCATTATTATTACAGCCTGGGTGGCGCCATTCCATTGGCTGGCGATATTGTAGTACTAAAGCCTAGCTTATTGTTTAAGGCAGTAAATCTATTTGGTACTTCTAATTCTAATTTTAGTGTGGCGGCTCCAATGGAATTTGATATTGATATGGGTTTGTTATTTTATAATACTTTTTGGTTTGGAGCGTCGTTCCGTTCTTCTGTAGAAGTTTTTACCAATAAGTCTAGTAGCTATGATTCTGCGAATTTATGGACTTCTCTGCAATTGAAAAATGGAATGAGAATAGGAGCTGCTTATGACTATTCCTTGACAAAAATACAAACAGTTTCTAGTGGTAGTGTCGAGTTGATGGTTGGATACGACTTTGATTTTGAAGACACGAAGATGGTGCATATTAGATATTTCTAATAAGGGCAGCTCTTTTGCTACTTGAAAATCCTTTTTCTAATTTATTAGAAAAAGGATTTTTTTTGTAGCTAATCTCGATCTAATAACGCTGGAAATTGCTTCCGATAATCCACTAAATTCTTTTTTGAAAGTGTCATTGTTTGAATAGATGCTCCATGGGTAAGCTCGGAAAGGACTACTCCTTTGGGAGAAATAATCATCGAATTTCCATTGTGTTCAATACCATTTCCATCAGGTCCAACCCGATTTAGCCCGACCACAAATGCTTGATTTTCAATGGCTCTAGCAATCAGCAAGCTACGCCAGTGTTGAATTCGTCGTGTTGGCCAATTGGCCACATATATCAATAAGTCATAGTCAGTCGTGTTGCGACTCCAAACGGGAAACCGTAAGTCGTAGCAGATAAGCGGACGGATTTTCCAGTTTTTGATGAATGTCTCCAATATGGAGTCTCCTGCTGCATAATGTTTGTCTTCCTGTCCATAAGAAAAAAGATGACGTTTGTCGTATTTTTTT
>CAYRVZ010000351.1:0-2700 GCA_964427815.1 uncultured Saprospiraceae bacterium
TTTTTCAAGAAGCTCTTTTTGTATACTATCTCCATCTACTTCTGGATGAAATTGGGTACCATAGATTTTAGATGAAAACTGAATGGCCATTAATGCCCGTTCATGTTTTATGTTAGGTCTATCTTTTTCAAGGGCTAGAATATGGGCGCCCATTGCTTCTAGTTTTGCTGAATTCGGCTTTGTGATTTGGTAAGAACGAAAATCGGCTACTTGAAATATTTCATTTAGTAGCCCAAAAATATTATCCTTTTTTCCGGAAGGAGTCAATAGGCAAGTGTAAGGTCCAAACGATCGTTTACTTCTTTTGGAAACCAAACCTAATTCAAAATGATGGCAAAAAAGCTGGAAAGAAAGACAAATTAAAAAAGCGGACTTGGGTGCGTCAGACTCTTGATTATATTCCATTAAACTGCGCATGAAAATTTTCCAACCATTAGACCAAGCTGCAAATTCCGAAGGATCGCCAGGACCACCCGATGAAATAAAAACATCCCAATCGGTTATAATAGGCCATTCATTTTTTGTACGGGCATCAAAGACATGGAAGCTGTGTTTTTCCGCAAGGAGAATCTCCTGAATGGCAGCGATGCCTGTATTGGATTCTCCGCCGTGTAAATCTATAATGGCAACTCTCATGAATGATTATTTGATGGTGGTTCCCCAAGTCAAATTAAGCTGTCCTTCTTGCTGAACGGTCGCTCGTTGAATGGCATATTTCGCTAAATGTTTGACTACCCAGTTGAAATTATCTATTCCGACAGAATTCAAATCGGCATCTGGAGCAGGATTGAAAAAATCTATGGCATACGGAAGGCCATCCTTTATGGCAAACTCGACCGTATTGATATCATAGCCTAGTGCTTTGTTTAGTCGAATAACAGCATCTTCCATGGTCGCCAAAAGCTCAGGCGATACCTCGTAGTAGGCCGCGTAGCGCAGGTGATGTTCATTTTGGGGTGCATAGGGCATGATATGCACTTCTTTTGCTCCTATCGAATAACACCTAAAGTAAGCATCAAATTTGATGTTTTCTTGCATCATCAGTACGATGTGGTTTGTCTGGTCATAGATTTTAAATAGTTCAACTTTATCCGCGATTGGATAGACATGTTGCCAGCCACCACCATGATATTGTTTTAGGTAGAGAGGAAAACCACCTACATGACGTATCATTTTATCCCAATCTAAAGGAAATTTAAGATTCCGAAAGGATTTCGGAGAAGTACCCGATGGCATATCTTTTGACGGAAGTAAAATGGTTTTTGGAACCAAAATGCCCAGTTTTTGAGCGATGACATTATTCGTGAATTTATCATCAGCAGACCACCAAAGCGGATTGTTTAAAACGGCCGTTCCCGTGAGCGCCATTTGCTTGAGCCATGTACGATAAAAAGGGACATCTTGCGAAATCCTGTCGATAATAACTGCATAATCAGCCGGTTCTCCTAATATGACTTCTTCCACCAAAACAGCTTCCGCCCGGATGTCATTAGGAGCAATCGCATTGATTTTTTGGATGAGTGCGGCAGGAAAACTATTTTCTCTGCCATTTAATACACCAATTATTTTCATGTGTTTATTGTACGGTGAAAACCTCAAAAGGACTTTAAAAGTACAAATAAAACTTTAAATATGCAGATTTTTCCTAATTTACTTTTTAAAGAGGTGCATAAATCCTACTTTCGCCAACGAAACAGAATTATATTGTTGTTGGATTCGCATTTAGAAGACCTTCGACAGTATTTATTGTTCATTTTATAAAAGACAAATGACAACGAGTAGCTTTACAGATAAACTAAAAATTTTTTTTAACAAGACTTGGCTGATGATTCGTACGCCTTATTTTCTAAAGCACTTTGTGGGTGTTTTGGCTTTTTTGGGTGCGGTGATAAGTTTGTTGTTTTTTTGGTTGGGGTCTTATACTTTACATGGGCAGTCCATCGAAGTTCCTGATTTTACGGACATGGAATTGATGGATGCAAAAGCAGTGGCGAATGCAAATGATATGGTGCTCATAGTAAGTGATTCTACTTTTAGGAGTGACAAGCTGCCAGGTGTGGTGCTTACGCAAAATCCTAAAAAAGGAGCGGGCGTCAAAAAAGGTAGAAAGATTTATTTAAGTATTACGAAATTCATACCAGATGAAATTATCATGCCTAAGGTTTTTGGTGTAAGCGAAAACTATAAACAATATTCCCAAAAACTAAATCGCATGGGAATCAAAACAAAAATTTCCAAAGAGATATTCAGACAACGGTTAGCATCCGGGACTATTTTAAAAGTTTTTTATAAAGGTAAAGATATCTCTAGTAAGATAGAGAAAGGATTTAAGGTGCCTATTGGTGGGACGGTAGGTTTTGTGGTTAGTCGGAGTAATTCTAAATATGTACCTGTTCCAAATTTAAAGTGTAAGGCACTAGATGAGGCGATTTTTCTACTGGAATCGTCAGATCTTACGGTTGGTAAAATAAAAAAACTGCCTGGGGTGACCGCTTCTAACGGATATATAATCGTACAATCCCCTTATGCTGGTAAAACAATCCATACCGGTGATGCGGTAGATTTAACCGTGACGACGAAGAAAGCTGCCGGTTGTAATTAACGGAATTGCTTCCTTCGGTCGCGTTCAATGCTTCCTTCGGTCGCGTTCATTGCTTCCTTCGGTCGCGTTCAATGCTTCCTTCGGTCGCGTTCATTGCT
>CAYRVZ010000352.1:0-2683 GCA_964427815.1 uncultured Saprospiraceae bacterium
GTGATCGCGACAGGATTCGAACCTGTGACCACCTGCTTAGAAGGCAGGAGCTCTATCCAGCTGAGCTACGCGACCATTTCTAATGGAGTGCAAAGATAAGGGATTACTTCATAACAACAAAATATATTTACATTTTTGCGTAAGCGAATTAATTAAGATAGGAATCATACACTATCTATCAATTTAATATTGCAACTTTGGGTAACAAAAAAAAATATGGCCAAACTTAGACGAAACCACAAAAAAGAACCTGCTGGTAATTACGCTCTTAAAACAGGGTTGTTTTTAGGTATTCTTGGGCTTTTTTATGCAGGATTTCATTTTTTTGGAGGAAATCAGCCTGAAAAGGATCCAGTTATTATTATCAATCCGCCTGAAGGAGAGAATGAATTGCCTACTGCTGATAACCTGCTTTTACCGACGACACATAAAGGATACATCGTATCACACCCACATTATTCTTTGTCCTATGTCGAAAAGCATGAACAACCAGAATGGGTTACTTATTATATTTCAAAAAGACGTTTGAATAATAAAAGAGCAAAACGCGCCAATTGGTTTGAGAAAGATCCGTTGGTTAGAACAGGATCTGCCACCTTCAAAGATTATAAAGGGTCTGGATATGACAAGGGGCATTTAGCGCCTGCAGCAGATATGGCTTTCTCCAAAGAGGCTATGGTCGAGTGTTTTTATATGTCCAATATGAGCCCACAAGTACACAATTTTAATGGGGGTGTTTGGAGAGAATTAGAAGAATTATCCAGAGACTGGGGTAGAATGAATAACAAAATTTATGTGGTTACAGGACCCATATTCAAGGACAATTTGGGGGTCATTGGGCGGGCTAATGAAGTAACGGTTCCTGGATACTATTTCAAAATATTACTGGATATTGAAGGTAACGAAAAAAAGGCAATTGGTTTTATTATGCCTAACAAGGTCAGTAACAGAGCTGTTTCAAGTTATGTAAAAACGGTGGATGAAATTGAAAAAATTACTGGGATCGATTTTTTCCCCCAGTTGGATGATGATCTGGAAGATAAGCTCGAAAGTCAAGTTAATCTGGCCAAGTGGCCGGTCAATAACGATCTGTATAAAATCCGAAAGGAAAAATGGAATGCACGCTAACTGAAGACACTCGATCAGTTTAGGCTTTGTCATTTGTTGGTACTTTTCCCAACAAACGCTCTAAATAGTGTTGACCAATCCCGAAATATTCCTTTGTCGCCTCAATTTTTTGTTTAATAGCCTTTTTGTCCACCTTTTTAGTAGGTTTTTTTTCCGCCACAATTAAAACATTCTTTGGGGTATGGGCGTCTGAGATAAATTCAAATACTTTAGTCTTATAGCCATGTAATTCCAATAAAAGTACCCGAATACCATCTGTCACCATTTCCGCTTGACGTTCTAAAAATACGCCATGCTTCAATAGAAAATCCAATTCGTTCTTTTGCTTATTGCGTTCGATTTCTGTACGGATCTGATGATGACAACAAGGCGCAACTAAAATAAGGTCTGCTTGCGCTGAAATACCTTTATAGATCGCTTCATCGGTAGCCGTATCACACGCATGAAGCGCAATTAATACGTGGATATCAACACTTGACTTATAACTTTCAATAGTCCCTTGTTCAAAACTTAAATCTTTAAATGATGATTTGGTGGCAACATCATTGCATAAATCCACTAGGTTTTGCCTGAATTCTACACCCACGGCTTTAGTGGGTATTTTTAATTCATGGTTTAAATAATCATATAAGGCAAAAGTTAAGTAGCCTTTGCCTGCCCCCATGTCAACCACATGGGTGATTGGTCGTGTGGGTAGTTTGGCTAAAAGGCTACTGAGGATTTCAACATAGTGATTGATTTGTCTAAATTTGTCCTGAGCATTTTTATAGACCCTTCCTGCTTTATCTGTAATATTTAGGTGATGTAAATATGTCCGTTCAGTCGGATTGATTTTACGATTTTTGGGTTGATCATGCGCAAGGGTAGGGGGCACTGTCAAAGTCGCTTTTAGCCTTTTTAATTTGCTCGTATTCATGGATACTTTGAGGTTGAAATCTGCACTAATTGTAAATAAGTGAGCCTTCCTAAATGACTGAAAATCAATTAGTTTTAGCAACTCTTGGATGGAATCTTCTAAGCTAAAATTCTTAGTAATATCTTGCGTTTTCTGGCGAAAGACAAAAGACAAATGCAATTCCTTTTTTACTAGAATAGGCTTGACGATTACTTTTTGTAGCGTAGAGTCCTTGCCATAATATTGCGTTAATTGTAACTTGACTAAAGTGCTGTCCCTATAGCTCTCCTTTAGCCTTTCCAGAAATTCTTGCAAGGAATCGGTCATCTAATCGGCTAGTTTCATTTTCTTATAGACAATATTACCGCCTGAAAAGACATCGAAAGTAACACCTGCTTGTACCCCCGCTTTAGCAATCTTTACGGCATCGAATCCTTTCTGTTTATAAACAGAATTCATGGCACCAAGTGCATATCGAGTACCGCTTCCTATTGACCAGAAGTTGTCATAATGAGATACTTCTCGCATGGGATCTAATTCAAAAATACCCTGTTTATTGATGATCAACAAGTAGAACCTAGAGGATTCTACATCATCTGAATCTTCATCTTTTTCACGAATAAAATAGTCCTTTTTGAGTACAGGATGCAATTCATGAAA
>CAYRVZ010000353.1:0-2679 GCA_964427815.1 uncultured Saprospiraceae bacterium
AGTGAAAAGAATTTCCTGTGGAATCAATAGATAAGTGAGAACTCGTGTAATTCATACAATATTCGGGCTAGATGTTAATGAATTGACATAAGATCATCTGGCCTAAGGGAATTAGCCAGATGATCAATCCAGTACTTGTTTTAGCGTTAGTAGTGACCTTGCGCGATAATTTTGATCCAGTCACCATAGTAGTAATAAGGTCTGCCTCCTACCCCTCCACGGTTACTAGGATAACCCTCAGGCCTTCCGTGCGAAGTCCCTTCTGTTATTTTCTTGCAGTAGCCCGTGTATAGCAATACAGAAATAGATTACGATTCCCGTATGTATTGAATATAAAATAATTGACCACCAAAGATTAGTTGTTATTCCCGCCCAAACTGGCCAAACAACTAGTTGAGTACACATTGACCTTTTATCTTTTCTGAGGTGATTTGCAAACTTTTCAGATAAATTACTTAACATTTTTTTCGACGCTCTAATTCAATGCAGTATTTTTAAGGCAATACTCCCAACGTGCGACCTGCGCGGCATCCCTCTCACACCATCCTTTCAGCAGCTCAAGATAGTATCGATAATCACTCGTTTGAAAGAACACATCTTGGCGACGATTCCCGCGCTGCGTGATGTGATGGGGATAATTTGGTACGACTACTCTTGCTGTCTTTGCCATAGATACAGAATATCAGGAATTAACTACCGTGTCCCGAATGCCCCTAAGTTAAGCAAGTCCAGCATAAACTCAGCACAGCTCTAAACCGCATGAATATTGACGTAAACACCTGAATCAATTGTGCTAAATGCCCTTAACTTAGTGCCATTCTACCGTTCCCCAAAACTCTTTTTGATTGTGTAACTTATAAATACTCTGTAGCGATAAAACTTTACAGGAATTAGGTCTTGTACCACCAGAACTAAACTAATCAAAAAATAGAAAAAATATATTTCCAGCCAATATTCCAAAAAACACAATTAAAAACTCACTAAAGGACTTGCATTTTGAGTTGTTTTTACATATTTCTCGAAAAATAAAAAATAAAAAACCTGAGGTAGTAAAAGAAACCAGAACTGTTAGAAAAATTAACATCAAACATACCTAAATTCTTCAAATAGAGAGATACAAGCCTATGACGATGGCTTGTATCTCTTGCAGACTTATATTACCAACCCCATCGCGACCCAGCCCAGCCTGAAGCGAAACCGCCACTAAACCCCGCTCCTAAACCTCTAATCGCAGATCCAAAACTCCTGATCGGAGTCCATGCTCCAGCAGCTGCTCCTGCTAATGTGGTGCTTGCAAAACCACCCCAACTTCTACCACCTCCGGCATAGTACCCATACCCAGCGCTATATCCGCCGTAGAGTGCACCTACTCCTATCCGAACGGCATGATAATAACTCGCACCCTCAGTCTCATCCATCTCAACGTCGGAGAGTGAAGCCATCTCAAACGCTGTACCCTGATTCAGATCAAAGGCAAAACTTATATCAGGATTGGTGGTGGAACTGCCAATACTAAAAGTCTTGGCATCATCCATTAGGCCAGTAGTTGGTAAGTTTTTGACGCTCTCAGCTGCCACACCAATCTGCGAACTCAACAAAGCAGCACAAGCAACTGCCGCAGTAATTTTCTTAATTTTCATGATACACTCCATAGTGTTTAGAGTTAATCCTATATATGCAACCGACAAGTATTTGATTAGAGAGGTATTCTCGTAGTACTTCAAGGTGACAGCACCAATACCACTAAGTATTAGAGCAATTCCGAATAGGAAAAGTTTACAGATCATGGTCACTTTCCATAAGAACACGGTAATTTTAATGTAGGATTTTTAATGTCATATTCTGCTTAACCGAAACATATTTCGCATTGTTAGAACTATCCCTCATGGTTTGTGTTATTGAAGAATATTAATGACAATACTTCCTGGTAAGTAATCAAAGAAAATCATTTCAGCAACAAGAAAAGTAGTAGTGCCTGAAATTACGTAGATCATTATTCTAGCAAAATAAAGGGTGTTCATTGTGGTTTTTTGGATCATTCATAACCTGCATTACCATTCATTAGCGTCAATATGACTATTAACCAGCAAATCATAGATATTTTAAAAAACTTTACAGGGATAGTCTCTGGTTGTTTTTCAGACAATTTAATAAACTTTCCATATGATGGGTTTTTATAAACGATCGTGCCAAAAGCAACAAAAATTAGATTGATTGGATATGTCAACCATAAAAACCAACTAGGCATATCTGAAAAAATAAAAGTGATATGTAGTATGGTCACCAGCAAGAATGCGAAAATAGAATACTTCATTTAAATTTTAAGGTAGAGCACCCACGCGCAAGATTAAATGGAGGTGCTCACCAACTCCTATATTAAAATTAAAATACGCTTACCACCACCCACTCCTTGATCCGTAACCGTATCCAAATCCTGATAAGCCACTCAATCTACTTGCGAAGTAATAACGAGAAATTCCTATAGGTCCCGTAACTGCCCCTATAGCCGCTCCCGTTGCAGTAGAATAGGCTAAGCCGGACCATGAAAAGCTACCGCTACCCACAGCATTACCAAAATAGTTCCATGCTCCTATTCCGCCACCACCAACGGCGCCTAATGCCCCCCAAGCTCCTTCAGTCTCATCCATCTCAACGTCGGAGAGTGAAGCCATCTCAAAC
>CAYRVZ010000354.1:0-2672 GCA_964427815.1 uncultured Saprospiraceae bacterium
GTATGTCCCAGAACGCAAGGTATTTGTCGGCCGCTGGCGAGTCAAATTTGCAAAGATGCCCAAAAACTACAAAAAAATGCCCAATCAAATTTGGGGGTGGAATCCTTAGGCCTAAAAGGAGTAAAAACTACAAAGGACCGCAACTGCACGAATGAAGTGTCCCGCTCGAATCATATCATCAAAATAAATATGCGACATTTTGAATTGCATCCATTTCTCCCCAACAATTAAAAAAAGTCGTATCTTTACTTTCCCTACCAAAACACAACCAAATATGACTTATCAGGAGGCAATACCCTACCATCCGAAGCACAAAGTCCGTATTGTTACGGCAGCTTCATTGTTTGACGGACACGACGCCGCCATCAACATCATGCGCCGAATATTACAAAGAACAGGTGCAGAAATCATCCATATCGGGCACAATCGCTCCGTGGATACCATCGTTAATACTGCTATCCAAGAGGATGTGCAAGGCATTGCCATCACTTCCTATCAAGGAGGACATACTGAGTTCTTAAAATACATGTACGACTTACTCCAAGAAAGAGGGGCTAGTCATATTAAGGTATTTGCGGGAGGGGGTGGCACTATCTTACCAACTGAAATCGAAGCATTACACCAATATGGTATCACGCGTATCTATTCGCCAGACGATGGACGTGCCATGGGTCTCCAAGGAATGATTAATCACTTGATCGAAAGTTGTGATTTTCCGATTGGCAATGAATCCTTGGACCAAGACATACTGCCTGCAACGACGAATCACAATGCGATTGCTAGGCTGATATCCGTTGCCGAAAACAATGCGAATGCCAATCAAGTTTTGCTAAAAAGCATACACGAAAAAGCCATTGGCAGTCCAGTACCCGTACTCGGAATAACGGGTACAGGTGGCGCTGGAAAATCCAGCCTAGTGGACGAAATCATTCGCCGATTTTTGATGGATTTTGAAGATCGCACCATCGGAATTATTTCGGTCGATCCTACAAAACGAAAAACGGGAGGCGCGCTATTAGGCGATCGCATACGCATGAATGCCGTCAATCACCCGAATGTCTATATGCGTTCGTTAGCGACTCGACAATCCAACCTCGCGCTTTCCAAATATGTACAAGCAGCCGTAGATATATTAAAGGTTGCAGACTTTGATTTGATTATATTAGAGACATCGGGTATTGGGCAATCTGATACAGAAATCATCGACCATTCTAGTGTTTCACTTTATGTGATGACACCCGAATACGGGGCGGCTTCTCAATTGGAAAAAATAGACATGTTGGATTTTGCGGATTTTATTGCCGTCAATAAATTTGACAAAAGAGGAGCCGAAGATGCCGTTCGAGATGTTGCCAAACAATTTCAACGCAACCATCTTCTTTGGGATAAGAAGCTTGAAGAAATGCCTGTCATTGGCACCATCGCTTCTCAATTTAATGATCCAGGCACCACAAAACTTTATCGAGTTTTGATGGATAAATTAAAAGAATTAAATCCTAGACTTAGCTCGGATCTCGTAATAGGAAAAGGACAAAGCAAAAAACAATACATCATTCCGCCTCGTCGCGTACGTTACCTTTCGGAAATTGCAGATGAGATTCGAAAATATCAAAAATGGGCTTTAAGTCAAAGTGAGCTAGCAAGATATTTATTTAGTATTCAAAATACCATCAAGTGGCTTCAAAAAGAAGAAGCTCCGCAAGAAGCAATTGAATTACTTAAAAAATCTTTCTTGGATGTAGAGGAAAAAATGGATAGGCCGAGTCGCAAGCAACTCGAAGGCTGGGCCGATCTTAAAAAGCAGTATGAGGCGGATGAGTTTGTCTATCACGTGCGAAAAAAAGCGATTAAAGTGCCCACTTTTTCGTTGTCGCTTTCGCAAACCCGCATTCCGCGAGTCATCCTACCCAAGTATAAAGATTGGGGAGAAATCATGTATTGGATATTGATGGAAAATGTACCGGGCAGTTTTCCCTATGCAGCGGGTGTCTTTCCGTTTAAGCGCAAAGGCGAAGATCCGACACGTATGTTTGCGGGAGAAGGAGGCCCAGAAAGAACCAACCGCCGTTTTCATTACGTCAGCGGAGACATGCCGTATGCCCGACTGTCCACGGCCTTTGACTCGGTTACGCTTTATGGCGAAGATCCCCATGAACGCCCTGATATATATGGCAAAGTAGGAAATTCAGGCGTTAGTATTTGCTCGTTGGACGATGCCAAACGGTTGTATTCTGGGTTTGACTTATGCAGTCCCAAGACTTCGGTTTCAATGACCATCAATGGGCCGGCTTCTATCATGACTGCTTTCTTTATGAATGTTGCCATCGACCAAGAATGTGAGAAATACATTAAAGAAAACAACTTAGAAAACAAAGTTAAAGCAGCATTTAAAAAGAAATACGACGACCGCGATATACCCCGTCCAACATACAGGGACGACATTCCGAAAGGAAATGATGGACTAGGCTTACTACTTTTGGGGCTTACGGGAGATGAGGTGCTTGCGCCAAAAATTTACGCAGGGATAAAAGCTAAAGCGATTGCCTCCGTCAGGGGTACCATACAAGCAGATATCTTAAAGGAAGATCAAGCCCAAAACACTTGTATCTTTTCTACAGAATATTCCTTGCGACTGATGGGAGACATGCAGCAGTATTTTAATGACAATGGTA
>CAYRVZ010000355.1:0-2667 GCA_964427815.1 uncultured Saprospiraceae bacterium
CTCTTCTTTGAACTGGAGCAAGACTACGGGTACCGTTGAGAAAATTAGTGGTGGTATTGAGGATATTGTCTTGGAAAGTGTCAGAAATGTAACCAACAAATATGTTGAAGGAGGAAAAATTGGGGATCTATACGGAACACCATTTTTCAGGACTAAGGCAGGGGAACTCATCATTTATGATAATGGAATGCCATTAGTAAATTATGACTCTTTGGAGTTGATGGGGAATGCTAATCCTGATTGGATTGCAGGATGGAATAATGATTTCACCATTCGTAATTTCGGTGTATCCTTCCTTTGGGAATGGAAACATGGAGGTGATGTAGTAGATGTAGGAAGAGCTTATGCATTGGATAATGGAAATCTAGAGGAAACTTTAGATAGACGTAAAGAAGTTGTTTTTGATGGCGTAAAATTGGATGCTGATGGAGTGACTTATGTCAAAAATGATATTCCAGCGGAGTTAACGCCAGCAGGTTTTTATAGAAATTGGAAAACTTATAGATATGCTCCAGAAGTGCATCTACAAGATGCTTCTTGGATTCGATTGAGAAATGTGAATTTGTCCTACACGGTTCCTAGTTCTACTTTTAAAAATTCTAGAATCAAAGGCTTTAAAGTGACATTCACAGGTACAAACTTATTTTTGAATACACCTTTTAGAGGTTGGGATCCTGAAGCCAATTATTTTGGTTCGGGAAGCAATACTGGCGGATTCACTGGCTTAAAAACGCCTTCTGTGAAAAGCTATTTGATGAAACTTAACCTCACATTTTAAAAATTAAGCAATGAAAAAAACAATAAAAAATCTGGCATTTTTTGCCTTACTAATATTCTTCTTGCCTAGTTGCGATGAGGTGTTAGATATAAATGAAGATCCGTCCAAGGTGAGTAACCCTACATTGGATGTATTACTTCCTGAAATTGAATTTAGAACAGCCCGTGTGCACTTTAGTCACAGTTATACGGCATGTCAAGTGGCTCACCAATTGGATAACTATACAGGGTATTATACTTCTGTTAATCTCTCTAGTGTTTGGTTTAATGTCTATACCAAGGTATTAAACAATGCGCAAGTAATGATTGACCAAGCAGAAGCAAATGGTTCTTCTGATTACGTCGGAATTGGTAAGTTACTCCAGGCGCATAGCCTTGGAATTCTGACCGACACTTGGGAGGATGTTCCTTATTCCGAAGCGCTAAAAGGCTCTGAGAATATTACACCGACTTATGATAAACAAGAAGCTGTTTATAATAATGTATTGCGGTTGATCGATGAGGGAATCACGGCTTTAGAATCTGGTGATTCCTTTTTGGAGGCGGGGTCTGATGATATGATTTACGGTGGAGATACCGATAAATGGATTAAATTTGGACATTCGCTGAAGGCGCGCTATATGCTGCATCTTTCTAATAAGTCGATTGATTGGAACGCGGTACAAAGTGAAGCCGAAAAAGGTATCGTTGATAATGCTGATAATTTTGCACTTTCCTATGAAGAAGGAATACCGAATCCTTGGTACACTAAAGTGGCAATAGCTATTCAAACAGGTAACTTATCTCTGGCGCCAAGTCGTTTTTTAGTCAATAAAATGAATGGCTTGGATGGTAATCCTAAAGATCCTAGATTGTCGGCAATGATGGAGCGTAGTGCATCTTCAGACACCACGGATTATTTTGGCTTGGCTGAATGGGATGATACGCCTTTACAGAATGCAGATCTTTCTTCCAATACTTGGTATGGACAGAAAGAAACGCCTATGCTTATGTTTACAGCTGCTGAGACACACTTCATTATGGCTGAAGCAGCTTTGCACACAGGTAGTATGTTAACGGAATCTTTTGAGGGTGGAATTAACGCTCACATGAATATGTTGGGTGTTGACCCAGGTACTTATATCACAGATGTGAATGATGGGACCATAGAAATCGCCGATATTATGAAGCAAAAGTTTATTGCTTTGTATCTTAATGGTGAAGTATGGACGGATATGCGTAGATATGACTTCGATCCAAATATTTTCACTGGATTCGTTGTGCCTGATGATAGTCAAGGTCGCCTTGGTGCTCCGGCTCAACGTTCTTTATATCCCGATTCGGAAACAACTAGAAATGCTAAAAATGTTCCTAAGGTTAAGATTCTGGATAAAATGTGGAGAGATTAATCAATTAAAAAAAATGAAATGAATAAAATGAAAATATTTTTTGTTTTCCTTTCGCTAGGGCTTGTTTTTAGCTCTTGCTACAAGGAAGAAAATTGGGTGGCTGATAATTCTCAAACAGAGGGTAAATATTATCCTGTAATTCAAGAAGTGGTGCGGTCTGGTACTGACACGATTGCTAGTGGCGAAACAGTGACTCTTACTGTGAACTATTGGTCGAAAGACCCAATTAAAAGTTTAGAGATAACAGAAACTGCTAATGGGGAAGATAAGTCTGTTTTGGTCTGGGATTATGTTGATTCTTTCAATGAAGAGGCTTATGCCGAAGTGACTAAATTAGACTATACAGCTCCTTCTTTTGCTGATACAACGGACGTCGAATTGACCGTTACCTTGTTGAACGAGAATGGATTGTCTAGGAAGGAGTCCGTTGAAGTAGTGGTTTTGCCATAATCTAAGATCGGTAATATACTTCTACCTTTTAAGCCAGCCAAGCATCCGCTTG
>CAYRVZ010000356.1:0-2667 GCA_964427815.1 uncultured Saprospiraceae bacterium
GGATTTGCATCTATCGTTCGATATTGAGTTAGACCAGTTTTACCTTTTGAGGCAAGTTGCTCCAAAGTCTCAAAACGAATACCATCATAAGCACGTTCAACGATAAAGTGGCTAAAGTCTTTTTCCGAAAGGGTCTCCCAGTCCAATACAACTTGATGCTCTAGTTTGTTTGCTGCAAAGCTGGCTAATTCAAGCGGCAATACACCTGGTACCAAGTTGCCAACTGAAAATCCTGAGAAGCCAGTGTTAATCGTGGCAGAAAAGGCATGATCTGTATCCCAATCCAGGGCAGTAGTTGTAAAAGCTTGCGTATTAGCACTTGTCGCAGCAGCCATGGAGGTTGGTGTCTTTAGGATACTTACATTACCCAATATGTCGTTTGAAGCGGCTATCCAGCCATCTATTTCCGCTTGCGTATAGAACAATTTCAAGGTATAAACGCCATTAGGATTATTTGTTGAAGGTGTTATCTTAATGGTTTTATTGGCATAAAAGCCCGTGCCGATTGCTGTAGCTCCAGTTCCAGCTTGGTCAATTTCTAGTGTTGTGCATCCATAATCGTGATTGGTTAAATTTTCTATTTGCGCAATCAGGCGACCATTCGCTGCATAAAAAACAGTTGTCGTATTGGGACCCAAATAAGCAGAACTAGTAGAAATCGCAGAAGCCAATGGTGCTGCATCAGCTGTTATCTTCACATTGTCCACGGTGAAAGGCTGCGCAGAAGTGCCATCATTATTCCAACCAAAACCAAAATCAAATTGTTTATTGTCAAACGAAGCAGGCAGATTATAAGTGTATGCATCACAAGTTGAATGATTTGGGATATTTGTATAAGAAAAGCTTCCACTGCCAGAAGTCTCTCGCCTGACAATATTGGCTGTATTCGTCCCCGATACACCTGCTGCATATTCAAATTCCAATTGTAGTCCAGCGTAACCCGTTGCGTCAGCAGGAGAAAAAATAACAGGCCAGCCACCACTATTGGGTGCATAAGCATTATTGCCGTCTGTACAAGGCCCACCTTGATTCATGCCTATTGTCCAATATCCACCAGTGCCTTGAGAAAAGGAACTAAAAGTCCAACTGCCATTGGTAGAAAAGTCCGTCTGATAAATAACTGGCCGACCGGGATTGGGTATATTGTCATCATCCAAAATCTTAATCACCATTGTATTATTAAATCCGGTATTAGTTCCAGACAATGCCAATGTCATCCCTTCATAAGTAGGCTCTGGACTGTCGTCATTATATACTCGAAGCGTAAATGTTGTTGAAGTAGCACCAGGAGCAATCGAAGCGCTTGTTTGGAGGATTGCATAATCCACGCCAGCTGTTGCATTGTCATCATCAATGGATGAGATGGTTACTGTAAAGTTACCGCCTGGATTGCCATATAATTCTAGCTCAATAGGGTAGTCGATGTATTTTCTACAATCGGCAGCAGCGGGTCCGCTTGTGCCTGAAGCTTCAGAAATCACCAAACCATCTTCTTTGAAATAAACAACATTCGTTCCTGTAAGATCACATCCAACACTATTCAGTATTGCGTGTCTGGCTGCATTAGCTGGCTCAACAGAAGCCCGCATTCGCGTTTTTTGGTTAGCGGTATAGGTGTTTTGACAAGCTTGTTGGCTATAAGCCATATAATCTGCAATTAAGTCTGCTACATCGCTAGTAAAAGGTCCAGATGTCGCATCCGAAGTACAAGAGTTACCAGGCGTATTACAAGCAGTATTGTCTGCCGTTCCATTGGATGGGGGAGTGTCACATACTTTGTCTCCATCTGTTGTACAGTCTGTATTGGTACAGATATTATTTTGAAAGGTGTGGTATAGACCGAAGTAATGTCCGATTTCGTGGACCAGTATCTTGGCGTTATCCGGATTAGTACCAAAATGTCGGGCTTCTACCACCGCACCATCCCAAATCTGTCCGTGAGAAGAAGGAAAATAGGCATAGCCAGCGACCCCGCATCCACTGTTGCTACAGATTTCATGAACGATCCAAATGTTTAGATAATTAGTCGTGTTCCATCTAGATAGGTCTTTAAGGGTTTGGTCTTGCGTATCCTTGTTGAAATCAGTCAGTGTCGTAGCCACTCGATTGATGCCATCCGTTGGGTTCCCGTCGGGATCTGTTTTTGCTAGGCAAAATTGTATCTGAACATCTACACTTTGGCGGACATCATTGTTATTGATGCCAGAGCCATTGCCAATGTATGCACCAGTATTAGCAAAGGCTTCATTCAGGTATTGAATTCCTTGTTCAATTTGACTGTTGAGGATGTTTTCTGCGAGTCCTATGGGTTGCCCCACACCATGCATTACATGCACCACAACAGGAATCGTCAGTAGGGCATCTTCAGCAAGACCTAATTTCGCTTTCTTTAAGGCCTTTCGATAGGCTTTTTCGATGAGCATATCCTTGGCTAAAAAAGTAGGATCTTGTATTAGTTTTTGCTGCATCTGATCAGAAGGACAATGCTTATTATGGTTTTGTGCCCAAGATGCAGAAAGGTTCGCAAAGAAAATGAGGAGTAGTATTAGTTTTTTCATGTCGTCTATATTTGTTTGTAGCAAAGATAAGGTTTTTTGTTCAAAATATTGCGAACCATTTATGTGTGTAAACTGCTGAATACCCGTAAAATCAGTCAATTTTTCATTC
>CAYRVZ010000357.1:0-2662 GCA_964427815.1 uncultured Saprospiraceae bacterium
ATGTAGAACGTACTGAACAGGCATTGGAAACAAAGCCTGAAATTATTGCAGCGGGCTGTCCCTTTTGTAATACTATGATGACCGATGGAATAAAAAGCAAAGAAAAAGAAGCGTCGGTGATGGTAATGGATATTGCAGAATTGATTGCAACGGCTGAGGATCTTTAAAATTTTAATTGGTATGCTAGCAGAATTCAAAGATTTATCAAATACCTCAAGAGTCTGGATATTTCAGTGTAGCAGGGGGCTCAATGAAGGTGAAATAAAAGAAATTGAGGAGGAATTAGGTGATTTCATCAAAGGATGGACGGCACATGGGAGTGATTTAAAGGCGGGCTATGAAATTCGCTATAATCGATTTATTATTCTAGCCTTGGATCAAACTGAAACTTCAGCTACTGGTTGCTCTATTGATGCCTCGGTACATTTTATGCAACAGTTAGAAAAAAAGTATAATGTGATGCTGTTGGATAAGATGAACGTATCATACAAACAAGGAGATTTTGTAGCCTATAAGTCGCTTATCGATTTCAAGAAAATGGCCAAGCAAAAGGCCGTTTCCAAAAAGACGATTGTTTTTAATAATTTGGTCGCCAACAAAGGCGAATACCTTGAACATTGGGAGGTGCCCGCCTCAGAAAGTTGGCATAGCCGCTTTATGTGAAACAAGGGTCAGTAGTGTAGATTGGTTTTTTGTTCGGTGTATTTCATATTAATCCGATGAAATGCAATAATCAAGAGTGTTTTTAGTTATTTTCTTAGACAAATTCAACCATGCGTTTATCTAGTGTTCTCCCTTTCTTTTTTTTGCTGGTTTTCTGTGCAAACGCTCAGGATAACCCTTTAGTGGTTAACGATAGCATTACTCAAAAAACATGGGTTGATGCCAAGTACGAGGCAATGTCCTTAGATGAAAAATTCGGTCAATTGTTTATGGTGAGTGTAGCTTCAGACCAGGGCAAGGCGGTTACCGACAAAATCAAATCACTTATTAAAACTCAGCAGATTGGGGGGGTGATTTTTTTAACAGGAAGCCCAGTACGGCAAGTAAAACTCACTAATGATTTTCAAAAGGCATCAAAGATTCCTCTCTTGATAGGTCTTGATGCCGAATGGGGACTTTCGATGCGATTAGATTCTACCTACGCTTTTCCGTACAACATGACTTTGGGGGCTATAAAAGACAATGCAATTGTTGAAAAAGTCGGAAAACGCATTGGGCAACATGCCAAACGTTTGGGTGTTCATATCAATTTTGCACCTGTTGTTGATATCAATACCAACCCGAAGAACCCGATAATAGGTAGTCGCTCTTTTGGTGAGGATAGGGAAAATGTCACCCAAAAAGGTATCGCTTTTATTAGGGGAATGGAACGTGCAGGGGTGTTATCAAGTGGTAAGCACTTTCCTGGTCATGGCGATACGTCAACAGATTCACACCACGCCCTACCAATCATAGATTTTAAGAGGGAACGTCTGGATAGTATAGAATTTTATCCGTATAAAAAATTAATAAAAAATGGGTTGAGCAGTGTCATGGTAGCTCATTTAGAGGTGCCAGGTCTAGAGCTAAAAAAAGGATTGCCGTCCTCTTTGTCTGAGCAAATTATTTCGGGTGTTTTAAAAGAAGAGCTGGGTTTTAAAGGGTTGGTGTTTACCGATGCTTTGAATATGAAGGGAGTTTCCAATACCGGAAAAAACGGAAAAGTAGAACTAAATGCTTTTTTGGCGGGCAATGACATGCTACTTATGCCCACCGAAGTTGAATTGGCAAAGACGAAACTTACGAAGGCTTATGAAAAAGGAAAGATTAGTGAAGAGCGCCTCGCTAGTTCGGTAAAAAAGATACTTATGGCAAAGTATAAAGTGGGTCTGCACAAATACAAGCCAGTAGCGCTAAACAATCTTTACGAAGACTTAAATTCTTTGGATGACGATTTGGTTTATGAAGAAGCTATTGAGAATGCGATTACCGTAGTTAAGAACGACTTTTACCTAATGGGTATAAAAAAGTTAGAAAATAAAAAGATTGCCTATGTCAAATTTGGTGACGCCAATAGCGATCCATTTATTAAGGAGTTGAATAAATACGCCAAAGTAACCCAAATCAATGGGAAGGATATTGGTACGTTAAAGAAAAAACTGAGCGACTATAATCTGGTGATTATAGGCCATCATAAGAGCAATGATAGCCCTTGGAAGCCTTATTCCTTTTCAAAGAAAGAGGTGCAATGGTTGCATGAAATTTCTAAGGAGCGAAGCTCAAACCTGATTCTTGCAGTATTTGCGAAACCTTATGCTTTAATCGATGTGAATTCGTTTAAGAGTATTGATGGGGTAGTAGTGGCTTATCAGAATAGTACGTTGGCCCAAGAAAAAACGGCGCAACTTATTTTTGGTGCCATTCCTGCTAAAGGAGTTTTACCGGTAAGCATTGGTTCAGAATTTCCACTACACACCAATGTTCAGTTGAAATCTTTATTGCGTTTAGGATATAGTTATCCTGAACGGGTGGGTATGAGTTCTTCTAAATTAGCCGAAGTGGATCGGCTTGTACAAGATGGCCTCGATTCTTTAATGTACCCAGGTGCACAAGTATTGATTGCCCGTAAAGGTAAAGTAATCTATAATAAAGGCTTTGGTAAACCTACCTATGATTCTGA
>CAYRVZ010000358.1:0-2646 GCA_964427815.1 uncultured Saprospiraceae bacterium
AGATAGTGCTGGAAATAGTGCTAGTGAAGTTACAAGAAGTGTTGTAGTTGTTGTAACAACTCCACCAGTTATAACATTAATAGGTAACTCAACAATAAATCTTACAGTTGGTGATAGTTATACAGATGCAGGAGCGAGTGCGAATGATAATGAAGATGGAGACATTACAAACTCTATTGTAAAAACAGGAACTGTAGATACATCAACAGCAGGAACTTATACTATTAAATACAATGTTTCAGATAGTGCTGGAAATAGTGCTAGTGAAGTTACAAGAAGTGTTGTAGTTGTTGTAGCACCAGTAAAATCTTTATCAGGAACAGTAGCAATTGGTGCACCTGTGACGAATACGGAATTAATTATAACCGATTCCGATGGAAAGCAAACTACAGCTACAACGGATGAGTATGGCAAGTATAGTATCGAAGACCATGATTTCAAAGCACCGATTTTAATGGAAGCAAATACAGGACTTGAAGAGTATCCCAAGTTGATTTCAGTTGCCATGCAGATTGATGATGTTAGTACAGTCTTAAATGTTACTCCGGCAACGACTGCTATCACATCCACATCAGTCAGCAAATCAACACAAGATGTCAATATAAATGATTTGACGGTATTAAATAAAGGTACACTCGATGAGCAATCAAATATAGTCAAATCAATGGCAAATGAATATTTTGTGTTGCAAGAGGTAGCGCCGCAGGATATAGATCTTTTTGAAACTGAATTTGATGCAAATGGCAGCAAGATTGATGGTGTTTTTGATTTACTTCATTTTAGTAGCGAAAACAATATTATTAAACTGTCATCACAAATTGGATTTCCTCAAGCTATTACTTCTGCAGAACAAGGTGCGCTAAAAGTATCCCCATATGATCAGTTAACATCAATGGGCTTTATCATCAAAAAACTTGTGATTAGTAATTATCATAAATGTGTTTTGGTGGATTCTGGTGAGGTGTATTGTTGGGGATATAATGATAGGGGGTCATTGGGTGTTGGTTATTTTAGTAATGATGAAATCAAAGATCCACAAAAAGTGATTGATCTATCCAGTGTAATTGATATATCAGCTAATGGGTCTGGTACTACTTGTGCGTTGGCTTCAACAGGGAAAATGTATTGTTGGGGACTTGGCGCACATGGACAATTGGCTCGTATGCCCAATACAGACAATAGTCATACACCAATTGAAATAGTACTTGGCTCTGAAGTAACTGCAATTTCAGTTAGCGAAGGGCCAGTCTGTGCTTCATTAACCTCAGGTTCTATGAAATGTTGGGCCGATAACGGTGGGATTTGGGAGGTAACTGAATCAGAGTTAGGAGCAAAGGCTATAAGTTCATCTGGTGGTGGAACTCATGCATGTGCTTTGTTGGAGGATAAGAATGTGCGCTGCTTTGGCTGGAATAATGCTGCGGGCGAGTTAGGAGATATGAATATTGCGACACACTCTACTACAAGAAAAATAGCATCACCAGATTTAGGTGGAGAACCAGTAACAAAAATATCAGTCGGAACATATTTTAGTTGTGCATTACTAGAAGATGGATCCGTAAAGTGTTGGGGAGACAATAAATATGGACAGTTAGGTAATGGTATTACGAGAGATATGCGAGCAGAAAATAATCCTGTTCTTCCACAACCTACACAAGTTCTAGGTTTGGGTGTAGGGACAACCGCAGATATTTATTCTGCTTGGTCACATACTTGTGCAGTTTTGGCTGATGGTGAAATACGGTGTTGGGGTAAAAATGAATCAGGTCAGTTAGGTGCTACTACTACTGAAGAAGTTACTGAAGGCATTGGTATGGATGATAAAATTATGGTAAGCAGTACACCTGTTAAGGTAGAGAATTTTTCAGGAAAAGGAAAATCAATTACTGCATCATATAGTAGTTCTTGTGCATTAAACAATAAGGACAAATTTCAATGCTGGGGAGTAGAGTAGAAGAAATGGGAAAGCTTGCTTTTAGTGCCCGCCGGTAGGCAATAAATTGTTCAATGCAAAATAAAAGCACATAACAATGCAAATACACCCGGACGGTTAAAAGCGCCGCGCAAAAAACGCGCAACGCTTTTAACCGCCGGTGATTTGCGACGTTATGTTTTAAAAGGTGATGAATGAGTAATTGGATAGACAGTAAAATGGATTCATTTGATTATAGTGGGGAAGGGTTTGCGGATTTTCCGTGCGAGGTTAAAATTTCTTCTGGATAATAAATGTGAAATATAAAGATGGTTCGAATAGTATCGAGTATATCGGGCATTCTGAAGGGGAAGGGCATTATTTACTAGCTTGCCCTAGTGTAGAGGGGGAAGCCACTCTTCATCGGTTTAGAGAAGGAAAAATATTAGAAGGGTCTTGGGTTGAAAATGGAATCAGGGGCTTGTGGAGGTTGACATTAATTAACAATTCTTGAGGGTGAGTATCGATGGGAGAATTTATAGTAAAATAATTAATTTAGGCAGAGAAAAAGATTACTTTGAAAACCCTGGGGTCTGGTCTTTCCACGACGTAGTCCTTGGCGCGATATATAATTCTCAGACAGCTTCAGTAAAACAAAAGAAAAAATGGTTCCCGCAGAGACACGTCCGTGTGTCCCCATATGAAAAGTTCCGCTCAATTCGAGCCGTTAGCTG
>CAYRVZ010000359.1:0-986 GCA_964427815.1 uncultured Saprospiraceae bacterium
CCTGAGGTTCTTTCATGCCAGGAGAGCCATAATAGTTTTTATCGGTAAGCAGAGTGTCTGTTAACAAACACCCAGACTTCATCACTAAAACCTAGACCGACTCTTTTTACTTGATCTGTTTCTGAAGAAATAACAGTCTTTAGCCAAACTAATTTTCGATGCCCTTTTTCAACACTACCGAACAATCGAGTTAAGTTGACCAAAGCTCGACGTTCAGCTTTGAGAGGCTTCCAGACAACGGCACTATCTAACAAGATCGAGTCGATTGCAATACTTGGAAATCGGGATATACCCCGCATAATATCTTTGCCAAACGGAAAGTCTATAGGGTCAGTTACAGACCAATTCCTCAGATATCTTGAATCGCTATAAGTTGGGTCATAACCCTCGCTCGAAGGTAAGTCTTCCGTCGCATTAGGCCGAACTATAAAATTGGCATATATCACATTTCCCGTGAGTGAAATTCTGCCAGATTTGGTGATGCCTTCTAATGCAGGAACATGTAAAGCGGCACGTTGTGTATCATTCACAAATACCTTCATTTGCTTTCCATTGATTACTAGTTTCACATGGTTCCATTTTCCTTCATAAATGCGTGCCGCTGCTTGATAGTCATCAGTAACATCCCACATATTTACACCATCTAAGACAGCGGCATATTGTAATGTTGTTCTTTTCAGGTCATCTGGCGTACCAAAATAACGGATGTAAAATTTCTCTGAATTCAGTGTATCCTTGTCTATCCTAAAATCGATACCAGGAAAGCCCCGTCCTTTAAGTTCCACATCGAACTCGATTGTTCCATTGGTAAATTCAAAATCCTTTAGCATGATATTGAATCCATTTTCATTATTGCTCCGTACTGCAGAAAGAGATTTATAGTTCAGGAATTCTACATTATCGGTTACGGCTGCCCAATGCTTTTCATTCATCGGGAATTCAATAAGCTTATTTTTTTTATGTTCTTTTCTTTGTCCGTTGGTCAC
>CAYRVZ010000359.1:996-2628 GCA_964427815.1 uncultured Saprospiraceae bacterium
ATAGGGTAAGCCCTATAAATGCTTTTTTCATCATGATGTTCGATTTTTATGCTAGTTGTATTTTAAAAATTAAATTTGATTGGCACTAAAATTACTCATGAGCGAAGGGATTTACCATGTGTGACCTTGTTCAATTTTGTTTAATTTTGTTCAAGGGCCAAAACCTCATATACCCTCTTTACATTTATGGACAAATCGACTTTATATATGAAAGACCATTTGGTAGCGCTTATCGAAACCAAGATTGGCTGGGGAAAAGGCGGCACATGGGGCAATAAAGACTTTGAGGAACTGAGTGAGCGTATTTGTAATATGACCAACAAAAGGCTAAGCGTAACCACATTAAAGCGAATTTGGGGGCGTGCCGCTTGGGTAGCCAACCCAAGCACAACCACATTGGACATTCTATCTGAATTTGTAGGATATGAAAATTGGCGTGCATTTGCTCAAGCCAACAAGCAAGAATCTCCTGAACTTAAAGTTTTTGAAAAGCCCAAATCATCTAAAATTTGGATACTAGTCCTATCCCTGATTCTAATGGGTTCTTTTTTAGTATTCTTTTTGAATACTGATTTCAACAATGACAAGAAAGTCATAATTTACAAACCTGGAGATTTTGCCTTTACAAGTCGGCCAGTAAGTGATGGAATTCCGAACTCTGTGGTATTTGAATTTGATGCAACTGCGGCTGAAAAGGGTGCAAAAATAGAAATACAGCAAGATTGGGACAGAAGCAAACGCTTGGTTATTGACAAACACGATAGCGTTGCTACTTGCATCTATTACCATCCAGGATTCTTTAAATCAAAATTAGTTGTAGATGATACTATCGTTAGGGAAGATGATGTTTTTATCACTACTAATGATTGGTTGGGTATGATTGAGCGTGACTCAGTGCCCTTATATCTTAAGAAGGAGGAAATATATACCGACGGTCTTTTGGGCATTGATCATGAAACTGTGACCTCATACAATTTGGATGCCATGACTTCAACGGTAACAATAAGTCTCTATCAAGTGCGGGACTTTGGAGAATTGTACACTGACGATTTTGAAATGTCAACAACCATAAAAAATGATTTTGATAAAGGAATGAGTGCTTGTCAAAATATTCGGGTTTTTATTCTCTATGATGGAGGGGCAATCGGAATTCCGCTGGCCAAAAAAGGATGTTCTTCAGATTTGACTTTGATGACATTCGATGGGTTTATAAATGGCAAGAAGAACGATCTATCCGGTTTTGGGGTTGATTTCAGCGATTATGTGGATTTAAGATGTGTTTCAAAAAACCAAAACCTTGATATTCTTATCAATAAAAAATCGGTATATCAAATTAATGTGCCTAAACCTGCTTCAAAAATCAAGGGCATAGTCCTTAAGTTTGAAGGAGCGGGTTCGGTAAAAAAAGTTGAGTTTAAAAAGAATGATGAGGTTGTCTATGTTTCGGATTTCTAATTTTAACTAAAAGCAGGTAATGGTAAAAAGAATATGTTTTCGAAAGAGCAATAAAAAAAGACAATTTGTTGTACCAAGCCCATTTTTTGACATAAAAAAGCCGAGGCAAAACCTCGGCTATCTCCTTTGTACTCGAGACGGGACTTGAACCCGTACGGACTAATGTCCATTGGATTT
>CAYRVZ010000360.1:0-2616 GCA_964427815.1 uncultured Saprospiraceae bacterium
TCCAAAACCCATTGATATTGAAGGGTTTAACGTTGTTCGTCAAGACATTAATTTGACTTTAAGTAAAGATGGCACGACCCTACTATTATCTATGGCAAATCGGGACACCAAAGGATTACAAGATTTATATGTTTCTTTTTTGAAGCCTTCCGGAAAATGGAGTCGCCCTTTAAATCTAGGGCACCAAGTCAATTCTTCCTGGAAGGAGACCAGTCCGTATTTGGCTAAAGACAATCGTACTTTGTTCTTTTCTTCTAGTCGTAGAGATATATACGGCGGCGTGAATTTGTACTCAACGATCAGACTTGATGATACTTGGCAGAACTGGTCTAAACCCTCTATCCTTGTAAAACCCGTAAATTCAGAATTTGACGAAAGCCAACCAGTCTTTGATTTTGATTCTGGCATGTTGTTTTTCTCATCCAATAGAGATGGGCAAAGCGATATATATAAAGTAAAAATAACCCATCCAACCGCTGATTTAGAAACGGACATCAATGAGTATGTTGCACTAGAAGGACGTGTCTTGGATGAAAATGGATGGATGGCGCTCGGAGCCAAAATCATGTATCGTCCATACAACTTTGGAGAATACAAAGAAGTAGCAAATGCGGAGGATGGCACCTTTGCTATACGGGTTCCGAAAGGAAGAAAAGTGCATCTCAAAGCCGTTTTGGAAGACTACGAAGGCAAAGAAAAACATCTCTACTATCGGACAGATTATAAGTACTTCAAGGCACAACACACAACGCTCTATGTCCAGAAAAATCCGGATGAACTGGTTGTTAATGTCACAAGTAAAGATACGGTCAAAAAGCCAAATGTAAATACTTTTATAGTTCGAGAAAAGGCGCAAAAAACAAAAAGGCCTACTGTTTCAACAACGGCTTCAGTTAAGAAGCGAAAAGGGCGCAAGATTGAATTGAAACCTATTTATTTTCAGCGATCCAAAGACCGTATTTTACGAAAATCTTATGGAGAATTAAATAAACTGGTCCAACTTCTAAAGAAACATCCGACTATGCTAATAAGAGTTGAGGGCCATACTGATTCAAACGGAGATCCGCTGTTGTTAGAAAAGCTATCAACCGATAGGGCGGTTGCCATCAAAGCCTATTTGATTAATAGAGGCATTCAAGAAACGAGAATCAAAACGGTCGGATTCGGAGGTGAATATCCTGTCATTGAAAATGACTCAGAGTATAATCGTCGAAAAAATAGACGTGTAGATGTTTATGTTGTCAATAAAGTTGAAGGTTTGGAATTTTCGGAATTAAATCAGCGAGAAAAGTAAAACAGGTACTAGCAAAACGATATCTTAAAAATTATTAGTGAGACAATAGACAAAGCCCTTAACTACATCACAGTTAAGGGCTTTTTTAGATCCAACAACACTCGCCGTATTTTTTTAATATTACGTATATTATTTCCCCAACAACTGACCCCAACTAATCTTCTCTTTCACCACACTAGCTATGTCCGTAATCTTGATTCGAATTTGTTCCAAAGTATCTCTGTCCCGAATGGTAACCGTATCATCTTCCAATGTGTCAAAGTCAATCGTTATACAGAAAGGAGTACCAATGGCATCTTGGCGACGATACCGCCGACCGATGGCATCTTTTTCATCGTATTGGCAAGGGAAATCAAATTTTAATTGATTGAGAATAAATTTTGCCTTTTCAACTAATTCTGGTTTATTTTTCAGCAAGGGCAATACAGCACATTTGATGGGCGCCAAGACGGGGTGCAGCTTCAAAACGGTACGTGTTGCTACTCCTCCTTTGGCATTAGGTACTTCCTCTTCCGTGAAGGAATTGCTCAATATTGCCAAGAACATTCTATCCGCACCGATGGAAGTCTCCACCACATACGGCACATAATTTTCATTGGTGGCTGGGTCAAAGAATTGTAATTTCTTTCCAGAAAATTCTTCGTGTTGCTTCAAATCAAAATCAGTCCGGGAGTGAATACCTTCCAACTCTTTAAATCCAAAAGGAAAATCATATTGGATATCTGCGGCTGCATTTGCATAATGAGCTAAAGCATCATGGTCATGAAATCTTAATTTTTCTTGAGGGGTGCCAAGTGCCAAGTGCCATTTCATACGTGTTTCTTTCCATGCTTCGTACCATTTCATTTCAGTGCCTGGCTTGACAAAAAACTGCATTTCCATTTGTTCAAATTCTCGCATCCGAAAGATGAATTGGCGAGCAATGATTTCATTCCGAAAGGCTTTACCGATTTGCGCAATCCCAAAGGGGATTTTTTGGCGCATGGACTTTTGAACATTCAGGAAATTGACAAAAATCCCTTGAGCCGTTTCTGGACGTAAATATAACTTACCTTCTGTTCCCGCTATATTACCTAGTTGAGTGGAAAACATCAAGTTAAATTGGCGGACATCGGTCCAGTCTTTTGAACCACTGACGGGATCCGCGATTTCTAATTCTACTATCAAATCCTTTAAAGCGATCATGTCGTTATCCGTCAAAGCTTTGCCCAGACGTGCTTCAATCGATTTCATCTTTTCAGCGTATTGGACAGCTCTGCCATCCGTTGCCCGAAACTTAGCCTCATCGAAGTCCTCACCAAAACGTTTGATGCCTTTCTTAA
>CAYRVZ010000361.1:0-2607 GCA_964427815.1 uncultured Saprospiraceae bacterium
AATTATTATGGATAAATCCTACAAAGAGGTGATTACTGTTCCCGTAGATATTGTCAGACAGGATATGACAGGGCAAGACTATGTAATGATTTTTGCACAAGTGGATGGAAAACAAATTGCTAAAAGGAGAGTAGTAGAATTGGGTGATTCCTATAAAGGGAAAGTTATTATTAAAAATGGATTGATGGATACTGACATCGTGGTCGTCGAAGGTGGAAACAGCCTTGTGGATGGAGAAGTGATCCAGAATACTCAACAGTAGTTAAAGCCAAGCAAAGAACCAATAAAGAAACTAAATGGAAGATTTACAGAATAAAATTAAAAAGGAATTTGGACTATCCTCCTTGTCAATTGACAATGGTGTCAGTGTCTTTGTTTTAATGTTTATCATTATCGTATTGGGTGTGACTACTTATACTAACATACCAAAGGAGCAATTTCCTGAAGTGACGATGAATAATATTTTTATCAATACACCTCACTTCGGAAATTCGGCCGTAGATATTGAAAATCTAATTACTAGACCCATAGAGAAAGAATTACAATCTATTACAGGTTTAAAAAATATTACTTCTACTTCTATTCAAGATTTTTCGGTTATCGTGGCAGAGTTCGAAACGGATGTAGATATCAGTGAAGCCATTGTAGATGTAAAGGACGCGGTCGATAGGGCTAAATCTGAATTACCAGATGACTTAAAGCAAGAACCCAATGTATTTGATGTAGATCTGTCTCAAATGCCTATCATGAGTGTGAATATGTCAGGTCCTTATACTGCCGATGAATTGAAGGGGTATGCGGAGTATGTACAAGATAAGCTGGAGGATATCTCCGAAATTTCTGATGTTATTATCAAAGGAGCATTAGACAGAGAAGTGAAGATTGATGTAGATTTATATGCAGCTCAGGCGAGACAAATTAGTTTTGGTGATATTTCTATGGCAATTGCTAGGGAGAATATTACCATGTCGGGAGGAGAGATAGTGAAGAATAACTTTAGACGGTCTATTAGAGTGATTGGTGAATTTGAAAATATAGCCGAGATCGAAAATCTAATCATAAAAAGTGAAAACGGTTTACCGATTTATATGAGAGATGTGGCTGCGGTGTCTTTTGGTTATAAAGACAAAACAAGTATCGCAAGATCGGGTGGATTACCTGTGCTTTCTTTGGATGTGATAAAAAGAAGTGGCGAAAATCTTTTGAGCGCGTCAGATAAGATAAAAGAGATTGTGAAGAAAGCGCAGATCGAAAAATTACCCAAAGAAATGCGCATTAGTATTTTTAATGATCAGAGTGTCAAGACTAGAGAGCAAGTAGCGAACTTGGAGAATAGTATTATTTTTGGGATGTTGTTGGTGATATTAGTTTTGCTATTCTTCCTAGGTATTCGGAATGCTACTTTTGTTGGGTTGGCGATTCCATTCTCTATGCTGTTGGGTTTTATTGTGGTCGGTTTATTGGGATATACATTGAATATGATGATTCTCTTTGGGATGATTATGGCGTTGGGTATGTTAGTGGATAATGGGATAGTTGTGATTGAGAATATTTATCGACATAGACAAGAAGGATTCAGTCCAGTCGAAGCAGCCAAACGAGGAACGGGAGAGGTGGCCATCCCAATTATTGCTTCTACGGCTACGACCTTAGCCGCCTTCTTGCCATTGGCATTTTGGCCAGGATTGATGGGAAGTTTTATGAAGTATTTACCCATTACGTTGATTATTGTTTTGACCTCTTCATTGTTTGTGGGACTGGTGATTAATCCAGTTTTAGCGACATATTTTATGGTGCTGGAGGATCATTCAAAAGAAAAAAAAGCAAGAACAAAAAAGATAGCTTTAATCGCCTCTGGTGTGCTTTTGGCACTCGCTATTATTTTTCATTTTACAGGTGTTTTGGCTTTGAGAAATTTGCTTGCATTTACTATTATTATTGTTTTAATTAATACTTTTATCTTTAATCCATTTGCGGATATCTTTCAAAATCGGTTTTTGCCTTGGTTGGAAAAATGGTACGATAAAATTATACATGGTGCGCTAAAAGTGCCCATACTAGTGATGTTTGGCACTGTGCTTTTGTTTTTTGGTTCTCTAGTTATTCTAGGAATTTCAAAGCCCAAAGTTGATTTTTTCCCTTCAACAGATCCTGCCTATGTAAATGCTTTTATCGATTTGCCATTGGGAAAAGATATTGAGGCAACCAATAGAATAATGACTAAAATTGAGCAAAAAGTCAATAAAGCATTGATTCCATACCAAAGTATAGTAGAAGAAGTATTGACCCAGATAGGGGAGAATACTGCCGATCCAGGTGGTCCTCCAGAACAGAGGGCTTCGCCTAATAAAGCTAGATTGACCGTTTCTTTTATTTCGGATAGAGAAAGGGGTGAGGTTAGTTCTAATGATGCATTGATTGCCATGCAAGAGGCCGTCAATGGGATACCTGGAGTAAGTATTGCTATTGAAGGAAATAAGAACGGTCCCCCTACGGGAAAGCCGATTAATATCGAATTGAAGGCGGATAACATCGATACCTTATTAGTGACTTCAGCAAAATTAATTGCTTATCTCAATAGTCAAAATATTGGAGGAGTAGAAGAGC
>CAYRVZ010000362.1:0-2571 GCA_964427815.1 uncultured Saprospiraceae bacterium
TATCAAATTCATCAGTACGGGCGAAACGATGGATACTATTGACGTTTTTCACCCTGACAGAATGGCTCAGCGAATTTTAGGCATGGGGGATATTATCTCTTTTGTCGAAAGAGCTCAAGAGCAATTTGATGAAGAGGAGGCAAAGCGTCTGGAAAAGAAGATTAAAAAGAATAAGCTTGATTTCAATGATTTTTTGAAGCAAATTAAGCAAATCAAAAAAATGGGGGATATGCGCTCATTGATGAATATGATTCCTGGCGTAGGGAAAGCGATGAAGGATGTAGAAATAGATGATCGGGCTTTGGAAAAAGTAGAAGCCATCATTTTCTCTATGACTCCTTATGAAAGATCGCATCCAGAGGCGATGAATTTAAGCAGAAAAAAGCGTATTGCTAGAGGGTGTGGACGTTCAATTGACGATATTCACGCTTTTGTCAAGCAATTTGAGCAAATGCGTAAGATGATGCACATGATGTCCAAAGGCAAAATGCCTAAAGGTTTTGGAGGTATGGATGGAATGGGCTAATATTTAAGCCATGGCATTTGATTTTCATCAAGATAAACGGCGATATTTTAATCAGCAAACGACCAATGCCGAAAGTGCTGTCTTACCCTTTATTGAACCTCATCTGCCATTGCAAAAGGGGACAACTGTACTTGAAATAGGTTGTGGTGAAGGGGGCGTATTAAAAGCTTTTCACCGAAAGGGTTGTACGACCGTAGGGGTAGAATTAGTCCAATACCGAGTAGATTTTGCTAAAGAATTTCTAAAAGAAGAAATTGATTCTGGGAAGATGGAAATTATCTGTGCCAATATATTTGATGTCGAATTTGCTGGAAAATTTAAAAACTACTTTGATGTAATCGTCCTCAAAGATGTCATCGAACATATTTTTGGACAAGCGGAATTATTGGAAAAACTACAGCATTTTCTTACAGCCCGTGGTAAGATTTTCTTTGGTTTTCCTCCTTGGCAAATGCCTTTTGGTGGGCATCAACAGATTTGTCAGTCCAAGTTCTTATCTCTCTTACCCTACTATCATCTACTCCCTAAGCCCCTTTACAAAGGTATCTTGCGGGCTTTTAAGCAACATCCCGCAACCATCAAAGAACTATTAGAGATAAAGGAAACGGGTATTTCGATCGAACGATTTGAGCGTATTGTTCGGCAGACAGATTATACAATAGTTGCTAAGCAATTATATCTGATCAACCCAATTTATAAGTACAAATTTGGGCTAAAGCCCCGAAAACAGATTCCCGTCTTGGGGAGTATTCCTTACTTGCGTAATTTTATCAACACGGCTGGTTTTTATTTAATTGAGCGCAAATAATAATCCTTTGGTTGCAAGGTGACACGCATCATCCATCAAATCCGAGCTTCCGTATAAGCCACGCCCAGAATAAAACTACTAATTATAGGGATAGCCAATCGCAATCTAATATAACAACGGCACGACCAACAGTCGACCACGGTTTTGGGATTAGAAAAGCAGGAACTAATATATGGCATCAAAATGCAAGCTGTTTTACCACAAGATACAAAAAACTTTGCATTTCATAATGTTTTTTAGAAAGAGAAAAACACCTAACTTACTGGTAACCAGTAAATTGAGTGTAATTATTTAGTTTTTAAGCAAGCCCTACATACTGTGGAATAGTTAAATTTATGAGGAAATGACCTTCAGTCTTTTTAATTTTCTGCCTATTTTGTCGTATCTTTCGACCAGATTAGACTTGCAGACTTAAGAGATGTATCTGCAAGTGGGGACGGTATAGTGGATATACAGGTGTTGTCATTCATTAAAAAAAAGAAAAACCAACCGCACAAATTGCACATTTGGTTTTTGCCAACGCTCATATCCCAAGCACAAAAAACCAAAAGAGCAATTTCTTACCAACGCTCAACTGAAATACGAAAATAAACTGTACATTTGGACAATATTATCAAAATAAATTCGACAAAATGAAATCATTTGGAGTGTATTTACGTAAAACAAGAGAAGAAAAGCAATTGCCTTTAAGGAAAGTTGCAGCCGCTCTTGATATTGATACTTCTATTTTAAGTAAGATTGAAAGAAATGAAAGACGAGCAACAATCGAAATGATTCCCGTTTTTTGTGAAATTTTTGACAAACCCAAGAAAGAAATACAGACTGAATATATAAAATCACTTATCACTTCTGATTTAGGAGAATTAAAGTATTTAGACGTTGGGCTAAAAGAAATACTTAAAACATTAGCGAAATAACTATGAGTACAAATTCAAACAAAATAGACCAAACAGACTTAACATTTTTCACGAATGAAGATGGTCATAGTTTATTGAGTAGATTTAAATCTACCTTAAAAGACACACAACTTTTTGATGTATTGGTTGGCTATTTCAGATCACGTGGTTTTTATCAATTATATGAATCCCTTGAACCTGTTGAAAAGATAAGAATATTAGTTGGTCTAAGTGTAGATAAAGAGTCTTATGATATAATGCAATATCATAGACAAATGGGAATGTTGGATTTAGAATCACATAAAAGAACTAAAAATATATTTCAAAAAAACTTACAAGAA
>CAYRVZ010000363.1:0-2559 GCA_964427815.1 uncultured Saprospiraceae bacterium
CAGCGGTTTTAGCGGGAAACCTGAGGCCTCCCAGCCGTCCCAGACTTGCTCAATCCGCGCGTCCTTGCACCATGAGAGAGCTACTGTGCCGTAAACGGTCATGCCAGCGCCCATTCCAATATTTATCCATTTTGAGGCATCAATCTTTTGCAAATCGTGGCAAATTCCTTGATATGTCATAACTGTGCTTTTATACGAAATTTCTTGCTCATCTCGCTTTTTCATCTTTTCAAATATTATCGAAAGGCTTGCAACCTCATTGAAAGCAGAAACCAATGTCGCACCCGACTGCAATGTGATGGGGCCAGTCAACTTATTCATTTTAAGCCTTCCAGTAGCGGACCTAATTTTTCATAGCCATTAATAGTTTTGATCGTTAAAAAACTTGGCGTTGGTGATGCAATATTGCGCACCCCTTCACAGGAGAATCCATTAAAGATCGATAAAAAGTGACGCTTGAGAGTGTTAATCTGAGCTTCTGTAGGAAGTTCTGCAATCTCCATCTCTACGGTTTCCTTATCTAATCTAGTGACAGAAATTCTGGTGGCAAACTCATCTATTGGTGCGCTTGCAATAATAAAAAGATTATTATCGTCCCAACAAAGATTGCTACTGAAAACCCCCGTGGTTTCGCCAATTTTCAAGTCATTATATGTTTGTAAACCAAGTCCCTTAATTAAGTGCTCCAATGATACATCCCGCTCAAAAGCATAGCTAGGGTTTACTAAGCCTCCCACAAGTAGCAACATTAAAAAGAACGGGGCGTTGGTAAAAAGTTTCATAGTTTTTCCATTTATTGTTTTTGAGAACTGTAATTACGGTTTCGCTCAACTAAATGATAGGGTCGGTTAAGTGTAAATATTAGGCGCAACATAAGAATGAAAAGAAAGTATATCCCCAAAGGAATTGCGGCAATACCAAAAGAAATGAGTGCGTATTGCGCTAAGTCTGTCTTCCACGATTTTAAGGAGAAAGAAAAGTAGGACCACAGATATTTCAACTTGTATTGACTACCACAATTTTCACAACTTGCACGTTCTGACCCATTTTTATATAGGAAGCCAATTTTTTCCGGGATTAGTATTCCTTGTGTATGACACACTTTGCACTGCATTGTTTTTTTACATCCATGATTAGTTGTTTGAGCCGATATAATCTGGGTTGTTAATCTTATCTCCAACGTCCCATTCGGACTTCATCATTGACCAAAAATCATATTGTCTTAATAGGGCCATATTCGCCGTACTCATATGCTTCGTCACATTACCAATACTGAAAAACAACATGCGCATAAAGTGTAATACAGTAGGATCGGCAAGCTTCACAAAATAATCAATGGTCGGATGCTCCACGCCAGAACGTTTTAGCCGCACACAAAGGTTATGAGCCTTAATTAAGTGATCATAAAACTCATCACTGCTATAATATGAATATCTGATGTCTGAGGCAATCTGGCTTATTTCACTACTGATTTTCCTTATTTCGGACCTAGCATAATCTGGTATATCATCCCCAAAACGATACCCTCTTCGCTCTTCTGCATCTCTTGGGAAATCAAATCTTAGCGTATCAAGGCGATTGGACAAATCAGAGGTGGCATTTCCAAATATTCCGCTAATTTTATCAGGGTCATCTTCACCCGTCGAGGCACTGATAATGAAATCCATCAATTTAAGGCTATCTACCGAACCAAGCTTATCATGGAACTTTTCACCAATTCTAATCACCGAGCCGCTCATTACAACGGCGAACATTGACCAGTTGAACCACGGGCTTTCTTCAATAGTAATGGCAGTAGTCGGAACTCCGCGCGCAAATAGCAAAGCAACTCCAATTTTAGTGAATTGCCCACCTCGCCATCTACCTGCGGCACCATATACCCCGCCTGTAGCCAAATAATTCAAGTAGACGCTCCCCATAAACGCCAGCTTGTTAATTCCTGCGGGGCCACTTGTCCCCACTGCATATGCCTCTTTTATTACCTGCCAAACTCGGTTTCCAGTTGCCAAAACTCTGCCCTGGGCGCTTGGCCCTACTGCCCCCGCTGACGCTGCAAGACCATACCCAAACCAACCTATATCCATTGGGTATGAGGCAGCCCCCGCAAGAAAGCTCTTCCAATTTGACATATTTGCAAATGATCCAAATGCATCTTTAACCAATTCGGACCCAGTTAGCCCATACCAAACAGGCCGCGAGCTTGTTGAGGCTAGGGTTTCAGCAAAGTCTGGGTGGTTGTCTGCCAATTCTTGGCGCTTAAACAAGCGCCCTAAGATTGCATCCCCTTCAACATATGTTCCGTCTGTAGCTATATATCCCTCACTCATCGTTCACCTCTTAATTTAAATCTATTTTACTGCCTATTACGGTCACATTTCCAACTGTCTCAATCTTGGTTTCCCCGCCCGATTCCAAATTAGTTTCAGTTTCGGTAACGATATTGACTTGCTTTCCCTTGATCGTAATGGTGCCATTTTTCTCCATTGAAAATCTGCATTCCCCCACATTCAAATGGAGGCTCTCAGTGGCGCTTAAATCTATTGTTCTAGCATTTATAGA
>CAYRVZ010000364.1:0-2558 GCA_964427815.1 uncultured Saprospiraceae bacterium
TATCTTTGCATTCGCTTAACAGCACGGTCCGTTCGTCTAGGGGTTAGGACGCCAGGTTTTCATCCTGGTAACACGGGTTCGATTCCCGTACGGACTACTTTTAAAGCCAATTAGTTTTTTAACTGATTGGCTTTTTTTATTGCCCGCTTTTTACCTATCTTTGACCTGGATTTGAGAGTTAAGGTAATTAGCTTTTTTTCTTTTTTGCTTGCGCAAATTCACTAACAAAATAAGACCAGATGAAATTTGATATAATCGTTGTAGGAAGTGGACCAGGAGGATATGTTGCCGCTATACGTGCAGCTCAATTGGGTTCTAAAGTAGCTATTGTTGAAAAGGAGAGCCTAGGAGGTATTTGTTTGAATTGGGGTTGTATCCCAACGAAAGCACTACTGAAATCCGCGCAAGTCAAAGAATACATGGATCATTCTGACGATTATGGGATTACTACGGGTAGCGTGAAAGTCAATTTCAAAAAGGTCGTGGAAAGAAGTAGAGGCGTAGCAGATGGCATGAGCAAAGGCATCCAGTACTTGATGAAAAAAAATAAAATTGAAGTAATCAATGGTTTTGGTGTCTTGAAAAAAGGAAAAGCCATTGAAGTAACTGACGCGAAAGGAAATAAAACAACTTATACGGCCAACCACATTATACTAGCGACAGGGGCTAGAGCGAATGCATTGCCATTTGCACCGATTGACGGTAAGAAGATTATCGGGTACAGAGAAGCGCTAGTCCTTCCCAAAGCGCCTAAACGTATGGTCATCATTGGGGCAGGTGCTATCGGTGTTGAGTTTGCCTATTTCTACAATGCAATGGGTACTGAAGTGACTATTGTGGAGTTTTTGAAGCAAGGTCTCTTGCCAAGAGAAGATAAAGATGTGTCTAGAGAATTAAATAAAATTTTCAAGAGAAAAGGAATTAAGGTTTTGATGAACAATGCTGTGCAATCTGTGGATACAAAAGGCAAAGTAATCAAAGTGTCCATCAAAGATCGCAAGGACAACCGTTTAGAGCACGTCGAATGCGATGTGGTGCTTTCAGCTACAGGAATTAAACCGAATACCGAAGGGATTGGGCTAGAAGAAATCGGTGTCAAAACGGATCGTGGATTCATCGAAGTAGATGAGTTCTACCAGACTAATGTACCGGGTATTTATGCCATCGGAGATGTCATTCCTACGGCTGCACTGGCACATGTGGCTTCTGCAGAGGGGATTGCTTGTGTCGAAAAAATCCATGGACAAAATGTTCATCCAATAGATTATAACAACATCCCGTCAAATACTTACTGTGTTCCTGAAGTTGCTTCTGTAGGCTATACCCAAGAGGCAGCCAAAGAAGCGGGCTATGCAATTAAAGTAGGTAAATTTCCTTTCACAGCTTCTGGTAAAGCAAGTGCAGGTGGAGATACGAAAGGCTTTATCAAATTGATTTTTGATGAAAAATATGGCGAATTATTGGGCGCGCACATGATTGGCTCTAACGTTACAGAAATGATTGCTGAAATCGTAGTCGCCAGAAAATTAGAAACGACTGGCCATGAAATGATTAAAGCCATCCATCCTCATCCAACGATGAGTGAAGCGATCATGGAAGCGGCCGCCGCTGCTTATGGGGAGGTGATACATATTTAGGCCTCGGTACTTCCAATTTTAGTTGGAAGTTTTTATACAGACTTGGTTCCGTCACTACTTTAGTTGGAAGGTTGAACGGATATGGTACTTCCCAACTTTTAATTGAGATGAGAATAAAATCCCTCTTTATTTTTACCCTAGCTAAGCTGAATTCTCACAAAAAAAAACCATGCAATACTTCAAAGAAGACTTCCTGAATTTTTTTTACGAGCTTTCGCAAAATAATCATCGGGACTGGTTTAATGAAAATCGAAAAACCTATGAGCGAGCAGTGCGAGAGCCTTTCAAGGTGTTTGTGGGTGATTTAATCAAGGAGATTCAGAAGGAGAAACCTTCGTTTGAACTAGAGCCCAAAAATGCAATCTTTAGAATTAATCGCGATCTACGTTTCTCGAAAGACAAAACACCTTATAAGGAACATGTTGGTGCCATTATTACGCATGGAGGCCGTCATGCAAAAGAAACACCAGGGCATTATATCCAACTTTCTGGTGGTATGTTGGTGATAGGAGGTGGCGCTTATTTTATGGAAAAGGAGTCCCTATATAACTTGCGTAAATACCTGATGGACAACCCACTAGCTTTTGAAAAACTGCTTGCGGAAAAGGATTTCAAGAAGAAGTATGGAGCCATTCAAGGAACGAAAAATAAACGCTTGCCTAAAGAATTTCGTGAGACGGCTGAGGATTTTCCACTCCTTTTTAATAAACAGTTTTATTACATGACAGAACTGCCTCCTGAGAAAATCTTGTCCAAGAATCTACTGGGGTTTGTGTTGAAGTTTTTTAAGGCTTCTGATACTTTGAATTCCTTTTTGAGCGCGGGGATGAAGTGAGTTGTCCTTCGGACGTTCATTTTGCCTTCGGCGTTCATTTGTCCTTCGGACGTTCATTTTGCCTTCGGCGTTCATTTGTCCTTCGG
>CAYRVZ010000365.1:0-2555 GCA_964427815.1 uncultured Saprospiraceae bacterium
AGATCGTTATGGTCCTGGTTATACTTTTTTGATGGTTCCCCTATACTAAGGGTAAGCGCAGAAAAGATCAATAAGGTCGATTTTTTTGTTGACTTTCTTAATCTTTTATGAGATAATGGTATTAGAAAAAAGGTTAGGAGATAGAAAAAATGTTCGGATTATTACAAAAAATGGATCGCTACTCAAATAAATTGATGAGCGAGCAAGAAAAAATTGACTTCATACAAGAAGTTGTTGACAAAGTAGAAATTTACAAATTAGCAAGAAAAGTAGTACTTCCCAAATTTGTGATTCCTTCTAATTTTGAAGATCCCGAAGATTTGCAAGACAAAGGAATTCGGGGTGAAAATGCCTACTTAAGACATTTAACTTATAAAGGGGCAAAAAAACGATGGGGCGAGTTAACCAATGAGATTAAAGAACGTTTAGATTTTGAATTAAATACGATAAGCGATTCCGAATACCCAGGCTATTTTTTAATCGTTTGGGATTTAATCGCCAAAGCCCGTGAAATGGGTGTTTCCGTAGGTCCTGGTCGTGGTTCTGCTGCTGGCTCTGCCGTTGCCTACTGTCTTTGGATTACTAATATTGATCCGATAAAATACGATTTGCTTTTTGAAAGATTCTTAAATCCTGAGCGGAAATCCATGCCAGATATCGATATTGATTTTGATGATGAGGGGCGTCAAAAGGTAATTGATTACACTACCAATAAATACGGACAAAAAAATGTAGCACAGATTATTACCTATGGTACTTTGGGTGCAAAATCATCCATTAGAGATACGGGGCGTGTTATGGAATTGCCTTTGCATGAAACCGACCGTATTGCCAAATTGCTACCGCTTGTTAAACTAGATACTATTTTTAACGAAACACCTAAAAACAAACAAAAAATAAAGGGATTACGTGAAGAAGAACGCCTTAACATCAATGAATTAAAAAATATTGCCGAAGGCGAAGATTTGGAGGCAATTACTATACAACAGGCACAAAAAATAGAAGGTTCTGTTCGGAATACAGGCGTTCACGCCTGTGGATTTATCATTACACCCGAAGAAATTACCAATCTTGTTCCCATAGCGACTGCTAAGGACAGCGACATGTACGTCACTCAGTTTGACAACAATGTGGTAGAATCTGCAGGTCTTCTAAAAATGGATTTTTTAGGCTTAAAAACACTCACACTCATCAAAGATACCATTGAAATAATTGATGTTATTCACGGATTAAAAATAGATGCTGATGAGTTCCCCCTAGATGATAAAAAAACCTACAAACTCTTTCAAAAAGGAGAAACCATCGGTATTTTTCAGTTTGAATCACCCGGTATGCGAAAGAGTTTAAAAAGTTTAAAGCCTTCAGAATTTTCCGATTTAATTGCTATGGTGGCTTTGTATCGCCCAGGACCTATGGATTATATTCCCCTTTATGTAGAACGAAAACACGGTCTTTCAGAAATAGAATATGATTTACCCATCATGGAGAATATTTTAAAAGAAACCTATGGCGTAACCGTTTATCAAGAACAGGTGATGCGACTCTCTCAGATAATTGCAGATTTTTCTAAAGGAGATGCCGATAACCTACGTAAGGCCATGGGAAAAAAGAAAATTGAAGAGTTGGACAAGATGAAAACTCAGTTTCTTAAAGGAGGCACTAACAATAAACACCCAAAAGAAAAGCTTGAAAAAATTTGGAAAGATTGGGAAAAGTTTGCTTCCTATGCCTTTAATAAATCGCATGCTACTTGCTATGCTTTTATCGCTTTTCAAACGGCCTATTTAAAGGCACATTATCCAGCTGAATTTATGGCCGCTACGCTTTCCAACAACATGAATGACATAAAAAAAGTTACTTTTTATATGGCAGAATGCCGCCATAGTGGCATTCCTGTTTTGGGTCCTGACATCAATGAATCTTGGCATAAATTTACAGTCAACAAAAAGGGAGCCATTCGTTTTGGGATGGGTGCGATTAAAGGATCTGGACAAGCTGCTGTTGAATCTATTGTAAATGAACGGAAAAAAGGTGGAAAATTTCACTCTATTTTTGATTTCGCCAAGCGTATTAATTTAAGGGCCGTCAACAAACGTGTTTTTGAAGGACTAGCCTTAGCGGGTGGGTTTGATTCTTTTACCCATACACACCGAGCACAGTATTTTGCTCTTGATGAAAAAGGAAAAACCTTTATTGACAAAGCCATTAGTTTTGGCAACCGCTATCAAGAGGATGCCAACTCTTCGCAAATGTCGCTTTTTGGTGGAGAAAACGAAGGAACTAGTTTACCCGAACCTGACATTCCAATAGCCGAAGAATGGTCTATTATGGAAAAATTATCTAAAGAAAAATCGGTAGTTGGTATTTATATATCTGGGCATCCGCTAGATGATTACAGAAATGAGCTAAAATACTTTTGTAATGCATCTTTGAGTATTTTACAAAACCAAACCAAATTAATTGATAGAGACTTGAGTTTTGGTGGTATTATTACTTCGGCAAAACACCTAACTTCAAAAAACAACAAAGGTTGGGGCATCTTTACCCTTGAGGAT
>CAYRVZ010000366.1:0-2520 GCA_964427815.1 uncultured Saprospiraceae bacterium
CTATCAGGTATGTTTACCTCCAATTGTTCCAGTACATAACCGATACAAGCAAAGTAATACGACTTACACGATTAAATATCAAGATAATGCATCAAGCTATTATAATTGTCTTCCAAAGAATCTAAGTATTTATCCTCCCCTACAAAAGAAGCTTTGATAGAATACCCAAACCGAGTAAAAGTACTTAAGATACCACTCAGTTCATGGCTCCGATTTAATTTCAGCATAACATCCACCATTTGGGAATTAGGTCTCGAAGCAATGAGAAAACTAAGGATTTGTGCATTTTCACCCTCCACAATTCGGGCTATTTCATGCATCGAATATTCATGGCGTTGCATTTCTAGTACGATTACTCCTCCTGGTTCTATAAAAGAAGCCATTTGCGAAAAGCTAGTCAACACATCTTGCATTTGCACGACCCCTAAATAATTATTTTGGACATCTACAACAGGCAAAACCGTTAATTCTTCTGCACCCATCACGCGCATCACTTCAAATAAGTGATCGGTGTCTGCCACGTAGGCTTTCCGCAGGGTCAAAGAATACGAGCCTACAGCTTCGTCCAGCTTATTGTCCAATACATCTTCTTCCGAAATAACCCCTAGTAATTGTTGGTGATTCACAATCGGCAAATGCTGGATATGGTGATCCGTCATTTGTGCAAGCGCTTCCTGCCCTGTATCAGAGGTCTTCAGCGGAGAAATCGTCGTCGATATGAGGTGTTTGGCGAACATTATCTTTATAGTTTTAAAACGTATCGCAAGTATAACGAAATAAATTCTAAGCTGTTCCTTTTAGCAGTGTTAATGCAGCAATTTTTTTCTTTCATCTTCAAATTCCAACTCCGTTAGAAGTCCTCTCTTCTTTAATAAGTCCAACTGCCTTAACTGCTGTAAAAGCTCAGGGCTACTTTGTTTTTTAGATTGAGTGGGTCGTTTAAATCCTGCTTTCGCAAAATTCAAAAACGAATCTTGAATCCTCAAATAGGCTAAAGCTGGATTATTCTGTATCTCCTCCAGCGGTTTAAAACCTTGACTAACAGCCAATTCTAAATATTCAAAAGCTCTTTCCGTCTCCTCTTTTATAGAAAATAGGCAAGCTATGTCAAATAATAATTTGGGATCGTTCGGTTGAATTTCCATTGCTTGAAAATAAGCTTCTTCTGCATCATCAAACTGATACTTTTTGAATGCTTTTTTTCCTTCCTCCCAGGACTTTTTAAATTTGACTTTTTGCTTCGCCCGGGACGTTAATTCTCTATTACTCAAGTTTTCTTTCTTTACTTGATGTCTTTTTTTAACCGAGACCCCATGGGTTCTTTGCTTGCGTTGATACTTACGTTGATTTCTGCGAGCCACCTGCGTATCTCTATTATACTTTGCATCAAAAACCTCCTGTGGCATGATCAACAGTAATAGAGCATCTAAAACACTCAATACGAAAGGCACACCTGTCCAAAACAACAAGGCATAGATAATCCCCCATACCGTCTGCCCTAGATAAAACCGGTGAATCCCAAATCCTCCTAAAAAAAACGCTAATAAAGCGGCTGTTACTTTATTCCTCATTGCCCTAATTTTTAATCCATCATTATAATGTACGTAATGTGTCCTAAAAGTATTGCTTTTGGGTCGATTTTATACGAATATGGATAGAATTACGACAAATAATGATTTATCACGAAAGGATTTATTATAGGATTCAGCTTCAAAGTCCAATAATTTATTAAACAACTTGATTCTAACCATTAGCTTTTGAGTCTGAATCCTTTTGTATTAAAACGATCAGATAGTGCGCACAACAACCTCCTCAGGTAGTCGTGATTTGGGTTTGACGGCTGGTTGATTTGTATCATTCACATCTCGATAACCAATAGCGATGGCCACCAATGTATTATGCCTACTGTTTTTCAAAATTGAATCGTACTTTTCTGGCTCAATTCCTTCCATAGGCGTCGCATCAATCCCCATTACCGCACAAGCACTTAGAAAAAATCCAACAGCTAAGTAAACCTGTTGAGAAAACCATTTTTTAATAGCTTCTTCCCCCTTCGACTTTAAAAAAGTGTTGTAATACCCAACCGCACCCGAGGGTAAAGTAGCCTCAATCTGCTTTTCAAATTCTTTAACGGAAGAAATGGCTCCAAATACCACTAAGTGACTAGCTGCTATTATTTTGGGAGAATTAAAAAAAGAAACCTTAGCCAAGGCATTCTTTGTCTTTGTATCGGATACAAAAGTAAAATACCAAGGTTGGCTATTGATTGAAGAAGGGCAGAGCCTTATAATTTTCTTCAATTCGTCGATGACCTCTGGCGATATTTTCTTAGAGGAGTCATACTTCTTGCTTGTGTATCGCTCTTCAGCAATTTTTAGAAAGTTCATTTTTTGGTTTTAGATTTTTACTATACTTTTTATAGTTGCAAAACTAAGGATAGTATCCTATCTTTGCAATAACGGTCAAAATAGATAGTATAAAATAAATAAATGAAATACCAATTTGAAGGAAAATTGTACC
>CAYRVZ010000367.1:0-2500 GCA_964427815.1 uncultured Saprospiraceae bacterium
GATTGATAAAGAAACTTTGATTTAAGAAAAAGTAATGGTTCAAATCGTAAAGAATATTAAAGGTAAAAATAATGACTAAATCTAAAATAAATCCAGCATCCTTTAAAGGATACAGTATGGCATCTATACATATTAGATCAAAGGATTGCATTGTATTTATTGCATCGAAGGATTCTGAAGATGGAGTAAGTGATACTATGGAGAACATTGACTATAAGACAGTTTTTTATTACCCAAATGCCCCAATAGAAGAGCAATGGCTTGATAGAGTTGCTGCAGAAACACATACTTTTATTGGATGTGCTTCAACTCATCCAACGGATCAATCAATTTTTATTACGCATGATGGAGTGGTACTAAGAACAGGTAATGGTGATTGGGAGTGGGAAAAACCGCTTCCTACTATACGAGAAAAACAACTTTATACCTTTCCTATAAGCATAAAAGGCATAGAAAACGGTCATTTGTATGTAACAGCGCATAGAATGCAGGTTTTGAGAAGAGACGGAGCTAATAAGTGGTCATACCTATCTGAAGGCTTTCCAAAATCTGAAGAAAAAGAAGAAATTCATTTTAATGATATTGATGGGTTCTCTGATAGTGACTTGTATGTGTGTGGTAAAGAAGGAAATGTTTGGAATTGGAATGGAGAACAATGGAAGATAGTTGATATACCAAGTAATGAACCCCTGGATACGATACTATGCGCAGGAGATGGAAAAGTTTATATATTTGGCAATAATGGATATTTATATATTGGTAGAGAAGATAGATGGGAGATTATAAAACAAGAAAAATTTGATTGGGCCTGGCTTGATAGTATGGTTTGGTTTAAAGATAGGGTCTATGTCAGCGCTCAAAGTCAATTATTTCAAATTAAGAATGGTGTATTTGAAAAGTGCCCTCTTGATAGTCACAAAAACTCACCCCATCAATGGGCTAAAATGTATGCTCGTGATGGTATCTTAGTTGCGGGCTCTTCGAGTGGGGCCGTCTTATATGATGGTGAAGACCTTATAACCATATTCTAAAATTCTTTTTTATTCTTATTTCTTGGTTCGCAATTATTAATAATTTCTTTCTTGACAAATAATCATGACTTTTGATTTTAAATTAATAGCTGGATTAAGTTTTGGTACTTAAGTTTAACGGTATTGGGATAGCTTGGCTTCATACGTCCTTAATTTTCGGCGCACTGGCAAAAGTTTACAAAATCTTGGCTATTTTCTAAAAGCTGATAATATCAATACCACAGGCTTTTCTAAGCAGCTAAACTTGAGTTAACTAAGTAAAACAGTACTGATTTTTTGGCGTAAGTCCAACCCTTACATTTTTTAATCCAACACACAACAACACATGAATATTCAAATGGTCGATTTAAAGACCCAATACTCAAGCATTAAGTCAGAAATTGACGCAGGCATCCAAGAAGTTTTGGATTCAGCGTATTATGTAGGAGGCCCTAAGGTGGCAGCTTTTGGCGAAAGCCTAGAAAAATATTTAGGGGTGAATCATGTCATCCCTTGTGCCAACGGTACGGATGCTTTGCAGATCGCTTTGATGGCATTGGGATTAGAGCCTGGGGATGAAGTGATTGTGCCTGCTCATACATACGTCGCCACAGCGGAAGTGATTGCTTTGCTTCGACTCGTACCCATTATGGTCGATGTGGATAAAGACTCGATGAACGTCACAGCGGACTTGGTCGAGAAGGCAATTACCCCCAAGACCAAAGCGATTGTTCCGGTGCATTTGTACGGACAAAGCGCTGATATGGAAGGGATTATGGCAGTCGCCGAGAAGCACAATTTGTTTGTGGTGGAAGACAATGCGCAGGCTATAGGGGCGGATTATATGTTTAGAAATGGCAAGCAGCAGAAGACGGGCACCATTGGACACGTTGGTTGCACCTCCTTTTATCCAGCCAAAAATTTGGGTTGTTATGGAGATGGTGGCGCTATCTTCACGAATGACAGTGAGCTTGCGCAAAAAATAAAAATGATTGCTAATCACGGGCAAAGCAGAAGATATTACCATGATGAAATTGGTTGTAACTCCAGGTTAGACGCCATTCAAGCAGCTGTTTTAGATGTAAAATTAAAATACTTAGATAATTATGCAGCGGCCAGAAATGCAGTTGCCAATGCCTACGATAGAGCTTTCGCAAATATTAAAGAAATTAAGACGCCCTTTCGGTCAAAATTCACGACCCACGTATTTCATCAATATACGATGCAAGTACTAGACGGTAAGCGGGATGAATTGCAGGCATGCCTTGCGGAAAAAGGAATACCGACGATGATTTATTATCCTGTTCCATTATACAAGCAGAAGGCTTTTGCCAAGTTTTACAATGGGAATGAATTACCTGTTACGGAGTATTTGAGTGATACGGTATTGTCTTTGCCGATTCATACGGAGATGAGTGTGGAAGTGCAGGAGGTGATTGTTGAGGGGGTGTTTGATTGCCTTCGGCGTTAATTTGCCCTTTGGGCGTTCA
>CAYRVZ010000368.1:0-2498 GCA_964427815.1 uncultured Saprospiraceae bacterium
GCACTATTCGTACATCCATTCCCGTCTTGATCCGTATAAGTATAGGTAATCGCATGCGTACCGACTCCTGCTGTCAATGGATTAAAGCTATTTCCAGTTACACCCGAACCTGCATACATGCCACCAAGAGGGGATCCCGAAAGAGCAATTACTCCAGCATCTAAACAAACAGGCGCTACTTCAAGAAGCACGACTGTTGGCGGAAGGGTATCTATCAGCACGCCTACATTCGTTACATCTTCACAACCCGTAGCCGCATCGGCTACCGCCAGCTGATAGCCTCCTGGCTGATCAATTGTTGGGTTCAAAGTATTCATACCTGAAATAAAATGTCCATCAACCGTACTCCAAACAAAAGTCGTACTGCTAGACCCATTCACATACGAACCTTGTAACTGGACTGTCGGCTGCTTACACGTAAGCACATCTGGCTCAGCGATACTTGCTACTATTTTGTTCGGATTTTCACCCACTAAAATTTGTGTATATTGAAATTCTCCTTGATTGGTTAAATTAGCCATGACCATTGCCCCATCAGTGGTATTCCCTGGGTTTTGAATAACCGTAGGATTATAATTATTAACATCATGCTGACAAGTTTTAGATCTAAAAGTTCTCTCGATTTCGACGGTACAATCAGGACCAATAGACACTTCATCTGTAACCGACCAAGCAATGTCTCCGCAAGGATTTCCATTACCTAAAAGCGTCGGCAAGATTGTGTCAAAAGATGCATCAATTAAAACATCATCTGGAAATTGAATTTTATACCCTAAGGAATAAATAACATGAATGGTTTGGGTACAAGAGGAGGTATTTCCAGCAGCATCTCCAATCGTCCATTTTCTTGTAATCGTACCTGACTCACAGAGGTCTAGGTTAACGGTTACAACCGAATCTGTCGAGACAATGCCACAGTTATCTGTGGAATTTTCTAGGATATTTCCGTAAGGCAAATCCATGTCTAATACGTGACAATCGACATCAACATCCGTAGGGGCGATACAAATTGGATTTTTCTTGTCATTGACGGTAACTTCAACTTCGCAGTCATTGAAATTTCCATAAACATCATAGGCCCTTAGTTTTACAATTATTGGGCTTACGGCAACATCAGCACAACAAAAACGGACAAAATTTCCTTCATCTGGATCATTCGTCCCGAGTGGCATATCTCCTTCTTCAACAGCTCCATCCCCAGTATCATCCGCCGAATCAAAAGTCGTATTTCCAATGATTCCACAGTTATCGGACAATCTTCGAATTTCGAAACGAAAAATACCACAATTATCATTACTGCCATCATCAATCGTCAAAGCCTCTAGTACGGCTTCGCCATTACTCAATGTCACACTCGTATGTGATTCACAAACCATAGTCGGAATGACTTGATCCGCTATAACGAGCGTGATTTTGACTTCCGTAGTATTACCACAACTGTCAGTGGCTTGATAAATGATGCCATCGGGATAAACACCCACAGGTAAGCCCAGACTAGGAATATTACCCCCTTGAGTCGTCAGATTATTGACCTTGCCCGCAGGCGTAATGACTGAAAAAGAGGTGACCCCAGAACAATCATCTGTAAAAGTGGGCATCGGAATGTAGCCCCTTGATTTGCAGTCCGTATTATCCGTACTGACAGTCAAAGTAATGGCTCCATTATCATTTGAGAAAGCCGCTAAATTACTAAAATCAAAAGTCGGACCTGCTAGATCCGCCACTATAATTACTTGTGTATGTGTCGTAATATTAAAATTGCACATATCCGTAATGGTCCATTTTCGATGAATTTTTAATGTGCCACTTCCGCAATGCTCGTACACATTATCTGTAAATTCTACATTATAGTTACAATATACACCTTGATATCCAGTCGGCTGACCTGAACCCGTATTTTTTAATACAAAATTTGAAGTATTGGGATCTACATCTATATCACCCGCAATATCACTATAACTATCCGTAATATTTGGATGTAAGACTGCTGTATCTAAGACATTAGGAAAGGCTGCATATTGCGCACAAGTCCAAGTAATATCATCAGGAAAATCAAAATTTGGTTTGGTGATTGTTATTAATTGGGAGCAAGGCGAAGATTTCATACCATTATGATCAATGGCAATATACGTGCGCTCCAAAACCATAGTATTATTATCACACATCACCTCATCTAGATACTGCTCCCCTATCAAACTAATGCTGGGATCCGTATCACAATTATCCAAAGGAATCGGTAAAGCAAAATTATCTAAACTCATCGTACAATCTACGGTATCTGGCCCAGCGCACATGATAGTTGGCGCCATCTTATCCATAAAAGTGACGTTGGTTGACATACAAAAATTACCGGTGGGTAGGTATCTTACTTGCACCATCCATGGGGTCCCCGCCATGGACCAGTCTGCGACGTTACCGAGCGGTTGCCATTGGTTGTTGATGATATTTATTTCATAGTCATTGTTATTCCCATTGTAGTTTGCCAAAAACAAGTCTGC
>CAYRVZ010000369.1:0-2496 GCA_964427815.1 uncultured Saprospiraceae bacterium
TCACCTATACGGAGGCGTTTAATATTTTGCGAAATTCCAGACCCAACAAAAAAGGGAAATTTGTCTATCCCATCGACGAATGGGGTGTTGATTTACAATCCGAACATGAACGCTTCTTGGTAGAAAAGAAATTCAAGAAACCCGTTATTCTAACAGACTACCCCAAAGACATTAAGGCTTTTTATATGCGCATGAATGACGATGGAAAAACCGTTGCTGCCATGGATATTTTAGTGCCTGGCATAGGGGAGTTAATCGGTGGTTCTCAAAGAGAAGAGCGTCTGGACGTATTGCATGGCAGAATGAAAGAAATGAATATCCCAACGGATGAGATGCAATGGTATTTAGATACTAGAATATATGGTACTTGCCCGCATGCGGGATTTGGTTTGGGTTTTGAACGACTGGTTTTATTCGTGACAGGCATGTCAAATATTCGCGATGTCATCCCCTTTCCGAGATACCCTGGAAGTGCAGAATTCTAATGTTGATTTCCACCAAAGGAATTGTCTTTAGATCTGTCAAATATAGCGAATCAAGTTTTATCTCAGATATCTATACAGCCGAAAAAGGATTGCAATCTTTTATTATCAGCGGAGTCCGAAAAGCTAAGTCTAAGACTAGTGCGGGTTTATTTCAACCTGGTAGTTTATTGGATTTAGAGGCTTATTATCGAGAGGATAAAAAACTGCACCGCATCAAAGAGGTTCGAGCAAGTTACCCATATAGAGAAATTCCATTTTCGATACAGAAGACTGCAGTTGGTATTTTTATGGCGGAGCTTTGCAGCAAAACCATTAAAGAATCTGAAGCCAATCAAAGTGTTTTCAAATTTATTTGGGATAGCTATATTCTTTTAGATACGACAGCCGAAGCTATTTCGAATCTCCCCGTTTCTTTTATGTGCAACCTCACTAAACTACTTGGATTTAATCCACAGCTGAGCACAGAGCAGGTACACTTCTTTGACATGAAAGAGGGTGTTTTTTGTGATGACCCCGAAGAATTATCTTTTTCCGTAACAGGTGATACCATTCCTATTTTGATGTCCTTCTTCACTTGTGATTTTGTAAAATCCCATACTGTAAAGAGTACTAGAATAGACCGAAAAGAAATCTTAAAAACACTCACCCGATTTTACAGCTTACATCTAAATGGCTTTGAAGGGTTAAATTCTCCTGCTGTTTATGAAGCTATTTTTTAATCCGAGGCTAAAGACAAAAGATACTCTAGGGCTAATTCATACCCCTTTAACCCAAGTCCCGAAATCGTTCCGATACATCTTGAAGAAAGATACGTAAAATGCCTAAAATTTTCTCGCTTATAGATATTAGAAATATGCACTTCTACCACGGGTATTTCAATAGCTGTAACGGCATCAGCAATACCAATTGAAGTATGAGAATACGCCGCCGCATTCAAAATAATACCGTCATAATTATGTTGTGCTTGCTGGATAGCCGTGATCAATTCCCCCTCTACATTACTTTGAAAATAATCTATTTCTTGTGTAGTAAATCTAGGCTTTAGCTCTTTTAAGAAATCTTCAAAAGATTGGCTTCCATAGAGTTTGGGTTCTCTTGTGCCTAAAAGATTTAAGTTGGGACCATTGATGATTAGAATGCGCATAAATTATTATTTTGCGAAAGCTATTAATTAGCCACTTCTGAGAGAAAATGTAAACGGACCAATTGGAGCTCCTCATAAGTAATATCTGATCCCTCTAGCTCTGTAAATGCGGCATCTAAATCATCCGATTCTGCTGCCATAAAAATATCCATTATTTCCTCTACAATATCCTCATCCATATTGTCCTCTAGGTAGTAATCAATATTAATCTTAGAACCCGAAGAAATGATTTTATACATCTCTTCCATTAGTTCATCCATACTAATCCTATCATTCTTTGCTATCTCTTCGAGCGGCAATCTTCTATCTACTCCTTCAATAATATGAATTTTAATTTTAGAACCCGAAGCGATAGAACGAACCAAAATATCAGTAGGTCTTTCGATATTATTTTCCTCAACATGTTTTTTAATCAGTGCTAAAAAAGGCTTAGCATATTTTTTTGCTTTTCCAATACTCACCCCACTTATTTGCAGCATATCCTCCATACTAATTGGGTACTGCGTCGCCATTTCCATTAAGGAAGGCTCTTGTAAAATAACATAAGGGGGCACTTGCAACCGATCTGCCTCTGCCTTTCTCAACTCTTTGAGTAATCCGAAAATCACCTTATCTAAGACACCGGCCGGCCTCTCTTTTTCTTGAGGCAAGTCATCATAATTAATATTTAGCGGAATCTGAATATCATACGGATTTTGCAAATAGGCGCGACCTTTGTCGGTTAATTTTACGACGCCATATTTTTCTATATCCTTACAGATCAGCTTACGCAAAAGTCCTTGCCGAACAATTGAATTCCAAAAAGTTTTATCCTTTTCACTTCCTTTCGCATAATACTGATAGGTATCAAAACCAAAATCTTTTATT
>CAYRVZ010000370.1:0-2484 GCA_964427815.1 uncultured Saprospiraceae bacterium
TAATGAAAATGGAAGTGGAAAAGCTTTAAGTGGGTTATCTATTGGTAACGAAGTTCAGACTAAACTAGACACGGAAACCGATAAAGGGAAGTCAAAAAAGTCCTTTGAAATGTCTATTGGCAATGAAGTCCAAACAAAAACAGACCCTACCAATAATGAAAATGGAAGTGGAAAAGCTTTAAGTGCGTTATCTATTGGTAACGAAGTCCAGACTACAGTAGAGGAAGGAGGTGATTTTGAGAATGGTCAGATAGATTTACCTCAAGTACAAATGCAAATTACCAAAGAGGATATTAAACTTTTTCCTACGGTCTCTTCGGATATCATACACATCACTTCTGATATCAACGATATAGTAAAGTTGAGAGTAATTAGTTTAAATGGTGAGCTAAAACTAACTACTAGATTTGAAAATGCTATTGACATTAATATTTCAAACTATGCGCCTGGTATATATGTAGCCTATATCAATAGAGGCAAGCACATGACTAGCTTTAAGTTCATTAAGAAGTAAGTTAAAATATTTAAACAACAAAAGGGTCAATATCTGTCAGATATTGGCCCTTTTATTTTGTATTCCCTTTACTGAAACCATCATTAAGAACAAGATTGGCTTATTCAATTACTACAATGTATTAAAAGAATCCTTTTTTTAAACTATACTTCTTACTGAATCGTTATGTAGTTCTAAACTTATAGATATGCGAATTCAATTACTACCGGTCCTTTTATCTTGGACTTTTTTGGCGCAAGCTCAAATTCATCATAAGTTAAGCGTTGTAGTAGATCCGCTCTCGGCTCAGCTAGGAGTGACCGACGAAATCACCCTCCAAGAGGGGCTAGAAATTACTTTTGAGTTGAATGCCGCATTGATGCCAAAGTCCCTGACAAAGGGTCTTACGCTACATAAAGTGGGGAGAAGTCAGCCTAATGATGTGGGAATGGATAGAAGTGGAAGTGCCCCAACCATTAAATGGCGAATAGCGTGGGCAGATCGTTACCCCAATGCCAAGAATTTTAAAATTGCCTATGCTGGAAAAATAGAATCTCTTTTAGAGCAAAGTAGTGAAAATTATCAAAGAGGTTTTAGTGAATCCCCAGGGATAATTTCTGAAAAAGGGATATACTTGGCAGGTTCGACTTTTTGGATTCCTAGAATTGGGGAGGAGATGATGACCTTTGAAATGAAAGTCAACTTGCCTTTAGGCTGGAAATCTGTTGCGCAAGGTGTTCGAACTCTTTCGGAAAAAGAAACCTGGACTTGTCTAAAACCCCAAGAAGAAATATTTTTAATTGCAGCAAAATTCACAGAGTATAGCTTTGATGCGGGAAATGTAAAAGCTATGGCATTTTTGAGGACTCCAGATGAGAGTATTGCTAATAAATACCTAGAAACGACCGCTCAGTATTTAGAAATGTATCGCGGTATTTTAGGTTTGTATCCATATTCAAAATTTGCACTTGTCGAAAATTTTTGGGAGACGGGTTATGGAATGCCTTCTTTTACTTTATTGGGAGAGAAAATAATTCGTTTTCCTTTTATTTTGCATTCGTCTTACCCACATGAATTATTGCACAATTGGTGGGGTAATAGTGTATATGTGGACTTTGAAAAAGGCAACTGGTGCGAAGGGCTGACAGCATACATGGCCGATCACTTAATTAAAGAACAACGAGGTAAAGGGCAGGACTATCGACGCTCTACACTTCAGAAATATACCGACTTGGTTAACCGAGAGAATGATTTTCCTTTAATTGATTTTAGATCAAGAACGGATGGGGCAAGTGAAGCCATCGGCTATGGGAAGTCCTTGATGATGTGGCACATGCTACGGACTCAATTTGGAGATGAAAAATTCCTCCAAGCGATGCGTAAATTCTATAAAAAAAATAAATACAAAAAAGCTTCCTTTATAGATATCAGAATGGCTTTTGAACAAGTTACTGATAATCATGAATTAACGGATTTTTTTAAGCAATGGACAGAAAGAAAAGGAGCTCCAGAATTGGTTTTAGATGAATCTATTGATGTTTCATTAAGGGCCAATTTAAGTTATCAGCTATCTTTCACCTTGCGGCAAAAACAACTGGAAGAAGTATTTGTACTAGACGTTCCAATAGAGGTTGAGTATTGGGAGGGTGACGAAATTAAAACCCAAAGCTTTGTCAAAATGATGACTAGTAAAAGTCAAAAAATGGTAGTTTCAGTCCCTAGGAAGCCAACGAAAGTCAGCATTGACCCGATGTTTGACTTGTTTAGGATACTAGACTCAAAAGAAGTGCCACCTGCTTTGACAAAAGCTTATGGCGCAGATAAAACATTGATTATAAAGCCTTTAATGAAGAAAAAGGGTAGATATGATGTTTTTGCGGAAGCATGGATGAAAGGAGTTCCAGGTAATTATGAGGTGGTGTATGATTCAGAAATACAGCGTTTACCTGAGGACAGAACCGTTTGGATTTTGGGTTATGAAAATAAATTTG
>CAYRVZ010000371.1:0-2481 GCA_964427815.1 uncultured Saprospiraceae bacterium
ATTACGTTTTGTATTCTAAATCTGCTTTATTTTTAATATTAAAAACAGGTTGTAGTTCATTTTGCAACTTGTTTTTTTTAAACCTTACGGTCGAATGGAATTAATTTCAATTATCATTCCTGCTTTAAATGAAGCTCAAAATTTACGTAAGTTAATCCCGACCTTACGGCAAAATACGCAAGTGCCAATCGAAATAATTGTAGTAGATGGTGGTAGTACAGATGATTCTATGGCTATTTGTAATTCTATGCAGGTCATGACCCTTACGGGCAAAAAAGGACGTGGAAAACAAATGAATGCGGGAGCCAAAGTAGCGAAAGGAGATGTACTGTATTTTGTCCATGCGGATGCGTTACCTCCAAAAGGATATGGTGAAGCGATTAGAGATTCAATCCAAGCTGGTTTTCAGATAGGCTGTTTTAGAATGAAATTTGACTCGCCCAGTTTACGCTTAAAAATAAATGCCTATTTCACTAGATTTGACAGGTCTTGGACCAGAGGGGGCGACCAAACCCTTTATGTCGTCACTACCCTATTTCACGAATTCAAAGGCTATGATGAATCCTGTGTTATCATGGAAGAATATGATTTTATGGATCGGGTAAGACTCAAACACTCATTCAGAATCATTCCCAAAAATATTCTTATTTCCGCTAGGAAATACGAACAAAATGGCTATTTTAAAGTCCAACTCGCTAATCTCACTGCCATGCGTATGTATAAAAAAGGAGTTGACAAAAAAATAATAGCCGAAAAATATCGATCCATGCTTAAATAAATTATTAGATTTTAAGGTATCGCCAGATTTATCTTGCCCGAAAACCTGTTGAATCGGATAGCTTTCGGATGGAAATGCCAGTTCTTTATCTAGTTATTAAGTGGTAAATTTTGAAGTGCCTTTAATTATCAATTATTTTTCATATATTGTGCATTGCAAGTAAAAATCCCCATTTTATAGGAATTACCTACAACCTTGGGATATTTTATTTGCATATTCTCTTTTTAAACCAAAAATAAAGCAGCATGCAAAAAAAGTATTTACTATTACTCGCTTTTGGCTTTTTGATGTTTTCCTGTAATAAGGAACCCATGTCAACAGAGCCAATGGAAAAAGACAACAATAAACCCATTTCAAGGGAAGTAAATGTTGACCTCGTCGAAACATCACTAAGGAATGGAAAAGTATTCAATTGGAATACCGTTGATGACTTTACTCTATTTAGTGCAGGCGTACAGTCTGTTGGCGTCTTTGCTATTGGATATACCTTACCCGAGTTGACTGATTTTGAGTCAAACATTAAAAGCATTAAGATTAATGATCAAAAATGGACAGCAGTCAAGGAGAAGTTGTATAACATCATTTTAGAAGGAGAACGTCAAATGAATCCCAGTAAATCCTTAGAGCTGAAGGATATTCTACCGATGGGAGAACCTAAGATTGCACCTAATTTCTTTGCTAAAATCACCAACCCCGAGACCATTACTATTTTGCGCAAGCTAAAAGAAGTAAGATTCTTAGAGGCATCTGGTTTTACTTTAGAGGATGAAGTGAAGCAAAGAAGTACTTCTGGTTGTAGCAATAGCGGCCCAGCTTCTTATATTTGGTCAGCAGATTACACGAATTACTCGCCGTGGGTAAAAGTACCCTGGAATTTTAACAATGCCAATATACCCAATGCATGGAATCAAACTTCTGGCAATAATGTAAAAATCTGCATCATTGATACAGGTGGATCGGATGATCAAGACAACTTAGGATCGCCCAATAACTTTAATTCTGGCCATTCTCAAGGACGTACCGTTCAGAAGAAAAGCACCCTTTTCTCAGGATGGTGGTGGTGGAGGTCATTAGAAGATCCTTATGATGAGTGTGGACATGGTACGGGTACTTCTGGCGTTGCAACAGCTCCACGTGGAGGTGATGGAAATTCTGTCGGAGTTGCTTATAATAGTGACTTAGTTGTTTACAAAGCTGTAGAGGATGTATTGATTAATACTTCCAATGAAAAAGCAGGGGTTCGTGATGCCTTAATGGACGCAGCCTTTGACTCCAATGTACGAATCATCAGTATGTCTATTGGTTCTCCAATTTATAGTGGCACTGTGGCAGATGGCTTGTGGTGGGCTTATGAATATGACAAGCTGATGTTTGCAGCTGCTGGCACTTCCTTATCTTGGACGAGTTGGTACCCTGTTATCTTTCCCGCAAATAACTGGAGAGTAACAGCGGTTACAGGTACTAAAGAAGGTGGAAATGAAAAATGTTCCGTTTGTCACGATGGTTGGCAAGTTGAGTTTGCCTTGGACATGGAGCGAAGTAATAATGCAGACAGAACATCACTGGTTCTTTCTTCTAGCAATACGAATACCCCTAGATACTTTGGTGGCTCATCCGTTGCGACCGCTACTGCAGCCGGAATTGCGGCTTTGGTCTGGTCAAAGAATACCAACTTGACAAGGTCACAAGTTAAAACAAAACTA
>CAYRVZ010000372.1:0-2479 GCA_964427815.1 uncultured Saprospiraceae bacterium
TAGAATACCTGCCTGTCACGCAGGGGGTCGCGGGTTCGAGTCCCGTCCGGACCGCTTACTGCTCTGAAGAATTTTTCTTCAGAGCATTTTTTTTTACACAATCGAAACACTAAATCATTATTATGGAAAAGAGCTTGCTTCTTTTACTTATAACGTGTCTCACCGTGTCTTGTAAAAAGGATACACTTACGCTAATTTCTGGGACAGACACCTCAAATAACGAAATCCAAACATTAACTGAAAACGCTTTATCTTTTAAAAGAGAAATTGAAGAGTCAACGTTTAGCGATTTTCTTGAATTGGATGTTGTTGTAAAAGTAAAAGAAACCAATAAGTATAAGAAATAGAATTTCCAATTTATTGGAGAGGGCTGTCTCAAACGGGACAGCCCTTTTTTTTTATATAGCAGTAAGCGCCTTGAAGAGTTCCTAGATATATAGGTTAAAACGGAACAGGATTCAAGTTTCATCTTATTCTTTGTCATGTTTATTGAAACATTCCCTACTTTTGAGCAAAATTAAACCATGCTGTACTTCGTTCCCACGCCTATCGGCAATTTAGAAGACATGACTTTCAGAGCTGTTAGAACGCTAAAAGAGGTGGATTATATCTACGCAGAAGACACCCGTACCAGTAAAAAATTGCTGCAACATTATGACATCACGACCCCACTTCGTTCCTTTCATGCCTTTAACGAGCACAAAGAAGTGGAGAACATCATTGCCCAATTAGAAAATGGTATTTCCATTGCATTGATTTCCGATGCTGGCACACCAGGTATTTCAGATCCTGGTTTTATGCTCGCTAGAGCCTGCCGAGAAGCGAATATTGACATGACCACTTTTCCCGGAGCTTCTGCGTTAATACCCGCTTTGGTTTCTAGCGGATTGCCTTGTGACAAATTTTATTTTGAAGGTTTTTTGCCCCATAAAAAAGGTCGACAAAAACGGCTCACCTTTTTATCTGTATTGACAGATACTTTCGTCTTATATGAATCCCCACACCGCTTAGGCAAATGTTTAGAAGAATTGCTGACACTTTGCGGAGCAGAAAGGCAAGCGACTGTGTGTAGAGAAATTTCCAAATTACACGAAGAAATCAAACATGGAACACTAGCGGAGTTAGTTGCTTATTTCCCTAAAGGAAAAAAGGTTCGAGGGGAAATAGTGGTGGTGGTGGCTGGTGAATAATTTCTTTAAAATTGCTGCTGCGATCGAACAATTGACAGGTCGCCCTGATGGGGCTACAAAACAGGTACTACAAACAGTCTGCTCCGCTGGTGCAATAAAAAAATACAGATCCGTAGGAACAGTATGCTCTTCTTTTTGGCTAAAAATGCCTGAAGTTAGTTGTAAAATGTCAGAATCAGGATTCATATGATTATAGGATTTACAGGATTACCATAGAAGTACGCTCTTGTGATCTGTATATAGTTGCTGGGAGTTAGTAATTAGACCAAGTTAATGCATACACGGCTTGAAGAAAAATTCCATATCTTTACCCTCAAAATTAACTAAATATGAATTTTATACAAGTTGCCTTGAGGGGTATGGGCATGGGCATAGCGGAAGTAATACCAGGAGTCTCTGGTGGTACGATTGCTTTTATTACAGGCATCTATGAAACTTTAATAAATGCCATAAAATCTGTCGGGCCAGAATTAATCAGGGGTTTTAGAGCGGATGGAATTAAGGGAGCTTGGCAGGCGGTGAATGGTGGTTTTTTATTGGCATTGATGGTTGGAATGGGTATCGGCTTATTGAGTGGTGTGATGGGTGTGACTTATTTGATAGAACACTATCCACCCATGATATGGGCTTTTTTCTTTGGATTGATAGTCAGTTCTGCCATTTATATGTTTCGCCAGATTCCTAAGTTTCAGATGAAGGAAGGTATTGCTTTGCTTATTGGATTCGGGATTGCTTATTATGTGACAGTCGCAACCCCTGCCCAGGGAAGTGATTCGCTTTTGATGGTTTTTATTTCTGGAGCTATTGCCATTTCGGCGATGATACTACCTGGTATTTCTGGCAGTTTTATTCTTTTATTGATGGGTATGTATATGATTGTTTTACCAGCGGTAGAAAAAGCGATTAAGCATTTTGATCCCGTTGCCATTAAGACAGTCTTAGTCTTTGCAGCAGGATGTGCAGTGGGGCTTGCGGTGTTTTCGAGAGTCATCAGCTGGATTTTCAAACACTATAAATATGTCGCTTTTGCTTTACTAACGGGCTTCATGCTCGGTTCATTGAATAAGTTATGGCCGTGGCGTAATGTGCTCCAAACCCGTACGAATAGCAAGGGGCTTGAAGTGCCCTTTTTAGAACAAAATGTGTTGCCCGCAGATTATGCTGGAACCCCAATGATATTGGCAGCTATTGTTGCATTCTTAGCAGGGCTAGCCGTTGTATTTGCTTTAGATTATTTTGACAATAAAAATAAAGATGCCTAATGGTCATTAAGCATCTATTGGGACTCA
>CAYRVZ010000373.1:0-2444 GCA_964427815.1 uncultured Saprospiraceae bacterium
TCGGTATCCAATACAAAATCAATAAAATCGCACCAAAGCGGATTCTATACCCAAACCCTACTAATAAAGATCCCAGTACCAATAAGAAAATGGCTCCGTATAGCCAGACGTTTTGCATCCAAACGATGTAATACTCACTCATCTCTGCCTTCTTTCGACCAAAATGTAAGAAGTACTCTACCGCTTTCGTCATAAAGAAAAAAGCAAGTAATAAACGCCCGATCAAATCAAATTTATCCTTCATTACCGCAAAGATAGCGATTTTTATATTGCTTTTGCGTAACAGTATCTCCCAACAAGCAGGTCCTATGTGTGTCAGTACACATCGGATGTACGGCATAAGCGACACAGGAAAAACACGAAGACAGAGTACCTATAAATCCATTATCTTTGCACCATGTTTCAAGAATACGATGTCATAGTAGTAGGAGCGGGTCACTCGGGAAGTGAGGCAGCTGTCGCTGCCGCCAACTTAGGCTCTAAGGTTTTGTTAGTCACCATGAATATGGAGACTATCGCCAAGATGTCCTGCAACCCCGCCATGGGTGGAGTGGCTAAAGGGCAGATAGTCAGAGAAATTGATGCCTTGGGGGGGTATTCAGGAATCGTAACGGATCACACGATGATACAATTTAGAATGTTGAACCTATCGAAAGGGCCTGCGATGTGGAGTCCCCGTGCACAGAGTGATCGGATGAAGTTTTCTTGGAAGTGGCGATTGATGCTTGAAGCGCATCCCAATATTGATTTTTGGCAAGAAATGGTAACAGGCGTGCTAGTGAAGGATGGACGATGCTATGGAATCAAAACAAGTTTGGGTTTAGAAATCAAATCCAAAACGGTTATTCTCACCAATGGTACTTTCTTGAACGGCATCATTCACATTGGTGAAAAAATGCTCGGAGGTGGACGTGCAGCCGAAAAATCTTCCAAAGGGATTACCGAGCAATTGGTTGAATTGGGATTTGAATCTGGGCGTATGAAAACGGGTACACCTCCCCGAGTAGATGGTCGTACATTGGATTATGATCGCATGATACTGCAAGCTGGAGATGAGCATCCCGCCAAATTTTCCTACACCGACACCCCGAATCTAGTCAACCAAACGCCTTGTCATATTACTTATACAAGTCCTGAAGTACATGATTTATTGAAAGAAGGTTTTAGTAGGTCGCCCATGTTTGCAGGACGTATACAAGGGATTGGACCTCGATACTGCCCATCGATAGAAGATAAAGTAGAGCGTTTTTCCGAAAGGGATCGCCACCAATTATTCATAGAGCCCGAAGGGTCAGACACGCACGAAGTTTATGTCAATGGCTTTTCTTCGTCGCTTCCAGAAGATGTTCAATTTAATGCCTTGCGGAAAATAGTAGGCTTTGAAAAAGTCAAAATGTTTAGACCGGGTTATGCTATTGAATATGATTATTTTCCACCGACACAATTAAAATTAACATTAGAAACCAAGTTGGTCGAAAATTTATTCTTTGCAGGACAAATTAACGGCACGACTGGATACGAAGAAGCTGCCGCCCAAGGATTGATGGCAGGCTACAATGCGCACTTGAAAATTATCGAACAAGCCCCTTTAATATTAAAAAGATCGGAAGCCTATATCGGCGTATTGATTGATGACCTAGTGACCAAAGGGACTGACGAGCCTTATCGAATGTTCACCTCTCGTGCAGAGTATAGAATCCTCTTGCGCCAAGACAATGCAGATTTAAGATTAACCCCAATTGCCGCTGCTTTAGGTGTGCAGAATATGGAGGAAAGGCTAGGGCGTGTTCGCCAAAAAGAAGCAGCCATAAAAGCCATTAGCTTGTATATTCAAAAAACCTCTGTTTCTCCGACAGAATTAAATGAATACCTAACTTCCATAGATTCGGCTCCGCTTTCGCAAAAAGTAAAAATGCACAAGGTCCTCTTGCGACCTCATGTAGGCATTATGGGCTTGCGCAAAAAACTCCCCGATTTCGATTCTTTTTTGGATGCCTATGACTCGGAATTTGTTGAGTCAGCCGAAATTGCCATCACCTATAAAGGATACATTCAAAAGGAACAAGACCTAGTGGACAAAATTAATCGCCTAGAACGAGTTCGACTCCCCGATGATCTTAACTACGGGAAAATCGTTTCCCTGTCCTCTGAAGCCAAAGAAAAACTCGACAAATTACGCCCAATTAATATTGGACAAGCTTCACGAATCAGCGGTGTCAGTCCGGCGGATGTGAGTATCTTATTGGTTTTGATGGGGCGCTAGTTTATTTTTAGACTTTGAAACTGAAACCCAGTAAAATCATGAAAAAGCCACTTGTATTAAAAGTTTCAGACTCAAAAGCTACTCGTCGATAGCTCTTACGAGTAATTATACTTTTGTTTTGCAGAATGTATCAAATTATGGACACCGTCAAACGCTATGATCAGATTTATCCAGAAGTGCC
>CAYRVZ010000374.1:0-2433 GCA_964427815.1 uncultured Saprospiraceae bacterium
ATCTATTGGGACTCATAGGTTATCCTTTGGGTCATTCCTTTTCCAAGGGATATTTCACCAAGCAATTTGAGCAATCGAAGACGACAGACTGGGCTTATCAAAATTTTCCTTTAACAGACATTAGTCAGTTGCCTGAGCTTCTAAAAGGCCAACCCAATCTATTGGGACTGAATGTCACTATTCCTTACAAAAAGGCGGTTATTCCTTATTTAGATCACTTGGATTCGCTTGCGCAAAAAGTGGGAGCAGTTAATACTATTTGTATTCAAGAGGACCGATTAACGGGATACAATACGGATGTATATGGTTTTATTACCTCTTTACAAAACACGCTTAACAAGCACCCAGATTTTTTCCCAAAGCGTGCACTCATTTTAGGAACGGGGGGTGCATCAGAAGCTGTAAAAGTAGGGCTATCCTCCCTTAATATCCCCTACCAGCTCATTTCCCGAAAGGAAAAAAAAGGGGTCTGGACGTATGCAGCATTACATAAAAAAGGGTTGGATGAATTTTCAATTATCATTAATACGACTCCTTTAGGTATGTCACCAAAAGTAGCTGAATTTCCTGACATTCCCTATCGTGACCTTACGGAAAAGCACCTACTATTCGATCTCATCTATAATCCAGAAGAAACTGCTTTTTTACGCAAGGGAAAAAAACAGAAATCTATTTGCATTAACGGATTGGAAATGTTAGCTTTGCAGGCAGATGCAGCGCTGAAAATTTGGGAAACTGCAGCTAGAAAAGCTAATCGAAATTTGAATACAATAGACGAATCTGCCACCAACCATCATTTAGGTAAAGCGCCTAAAGTTGATTTTGAAAATACGCAAATCGCTTTTGCCAATCAATCTGATACGGATCTTAAAGATGCAAATCGAATTTTCAAGATGATGAGCAAGCCTGCATTGGTCAAATATGGGTCAAAACTAGGGATATTGGCCTTAAAGCTTCGCTTGCCTTTCGTCAAAAAGATTGTTAAAAATACCATTTACAAACAATTCTGTGGAGGTACAACCTTGCTTGATTCCTTAGCATCTGTGGATGAGCTTGCCGAGTATAACACGATGACTATTTTAGATTATAGTGCAGAAGGAAAAGATACCGAACCTCAACTCAACCAAACAATGAACGAAATAGTCCGAGCGATTAATTTTGCAAAAGACTATGACAATATTCCTATTGTAAGTGTTAAAGTATCTGGGCTTGCGCAAAATAAATTACTAACCACGCTCTTTGCTTCCGCCAACCAATTGGAAATGTCCGATTTAAAGGAGTATCGAGTCTTTCTAAAAAGAATGGACACGGTTTGCTACAAGGCACAACAAAAGGGGGTAACCGTCTATTTTGATGCAGAAGAATCTTGGATGCAAGATGCCATTGACCATGTCGTGACCATCATGATGCGTCGATACAATAAGAAGCAGGCGATCATCTTTAATACTTATCAATTATATAGACATGACCGATTGGCTGCCATCATGAAAGCACACGAAGAAGCTCTGAAGGACGGGTATATTCTGGGGGTAAAAACCGTACGGGGAGCGTATATGGATCAAGAGCGAACCCGTGCCAAAGAAATGGGCTATCAAGACCCCATTCAACCGAATAAAAAAGCAACAGATGAGGCGTTCAATCTTGCGGTCCGTTTTTGTTTAGATAATACTGAAACCATTTCATTATGCAATGCCACACATAATGCGGATAGTTGCCAACTCCATATTAATTATTTGCATAAACACAATATTCCGATTAATCACCCCAATCAACTTATTGCCCAATTATACGGCATGAGTGATAATATTACCTTTAACTTGGGCGCTGCTGGCTATCGAGTCGCCAAGTATCTTCCTTACGGGCCTGTGCAAGAAGTATTGCCCTACCTAATCCGAAGAGCAGAAGAAAACACCTCTATTACAGGTGACTTAACGAGAGAGCGTGGATTCATTTTGAAAGAAATCAAAAGACGGGGACTATCTTAAAATGGGGTTTTGTATGCATCATTCGTCAAGAAGGTTTCATCCGTAAAGGTCTTCAAAAAATTAATTAGATCCTTTTTTTCGTCGTGATTCAAAAATAAACCTGTTGCTTTTGTATTTAAAATTTCTGGTTCTACGGTTGTTGATTCCTTGATTCCCTCATTATAATGATCCAAAACCTGCTCTAAAGTCTGAAATCTACCATCATGCATATAAGGAGCCGTTACCGCGATATTAAAATCAGCTGTGCTACAGCTTTCCACTCCGATTGATTACAGTAGCAGAAGCTTGCTGGGTCGGAAAAACTAAGACATCTTGAATGTTAACATGCTTCGGCTGACTAACCATAAAGAATATAATATTCGCAATATCTACTGGAGAAAGCGGCGTGAAATCTTCATATATACTTGCCTTTTGCTCATCGCCATGAAAACGATTGATGTCAAATTCT
>CAYRVZ010000375.1:0-2425 GCA_964427815.1 uncultured Saprospiraceae bacterium
TCGATACCATTATGAAGAAAGAATTACCTTTTCAGATTACCTGAAAGTAGCAAAAATTCCACTCAATACTAAAATAGAAGCTTTTCAGGATTTTCCAAATACGGCTATTTACACGCCCATTGGGTATGTACCACAAGTAATAACTATTTTATTGTTAAGGAGCTTACATCTGCCTCCGATTGTTATTTTTTATCTGACTAGACTCATAGGATTTTTGTTTTGGGTGTTTATTGTGGGGGTGGCTATTGACCGAATACCTTTCGGAAAATGGTTAATGGCCTTTTTGGCGCTCTTGCCTGCTTCATTGGCTATAAATGTGGGGATTACCGCTGATTCAATGACGAATGGGGTTTCTTTTTTATTGATTGCACAAATATTGTATTTAGCTACGATGGAGAAGGACTTGAAGCTTATGCAACTTGCGGGAATCATTGGGTTGTCTGGAGTATTGGCTATCACAAAAATTGTTTACACCCCCTTGTTTTTATTGGTAATTCTGATACCTGCAAAGAAGTTTTCTCCCTGGCGAAAGGAACAAACCGCTAAATTGACTTTCCTAGCTAGTGGGCTATTATCTATTTTGTTTTTAGTGATTTTCTTGTTTCATCATTCCAAAGACTTGTATATTTCCTATAAAGATTATAACCCCGAGTTTAGAGAAGGGCAGCAGGTAAATGAAGGGGCAGATCCTCCTGCACAATTAAATTTTATACTAGAGAAACCTACTGTTTTTGTTAAGTCTATGCTCCGATCTTATGCAGGTTCGGCCAAAGCTTCGATTGCTCATTACTTTGGAAAATATGGCTGGGAAAAGAATTATTTGCCAGCTTGGTTGATCGGATTGCTAGGCTTTTCGGTATTAGGGGTAGCCCTTTCGGAAAAGCATATATTGTTTGGATGGAAGGAAAGACTTTTGTTAGTGGCTATTGGATTGAGCATGATGGTGGCTTTTACTGTTGTTATTTATCTGCAATGGTCTCCTGTTGGAGCAGAAAGAGTGTACAATCTCGGAGGGAGGTATATGATCCCAATTTTTCCACTTTTCTTTCTTGTATTGCCTACTTTGTTTAAGCAGCAAAAAAAATGGATTGGTGTGGCGCAAGTAGTCCTGATGGTATCCTTGATTGGGACTATTTACTTGATTTTTGCTCGTTATTTCAATCTGTAATCTGTATCTGTGAGGCTTGTTGAGTAGAATTCCATTTAAGGCTAACGTATTGCAACTCTTATTTATATGTTGCCGTATATCATCTCGAATAACTATGTGTCATAAGGTGGAGTGAAGTTTTTATAGTGTTTTAGCTCCTGAACTTATTGATACATGAAGTTTTTTTTTAATGTTTGGCATAGTTTTAGGTGCAGATCTGACTAGTCATTCAATTTTTGATGATAAATTATGTATACAAAATTGCTGTTTATGAAACGTCTAGCTTTTTCAATATTCTTTATTGGGATATTGTCCATATTCGCATCTAGTGGCTTGATAGCCCAAGATGTTTCCTTGGGGACATCAGCCGATATCGCTACGGCGAGTATCAATGATGTAATTACCTACAAGGTAATTGTTTACAATGACGGTCAATCCAATATTACTGGATTGACTATTACTGATCCAGTGCCTAATGGTACTACTTTTCAAAGTGCTACTGCACCAATGGGTACATCTTATGATGAAACTACTGGGGTATGGACTATTAATGCAGCTCTAACGGCAGCTACAGATTCTCTGGAATTAATTTTTTCAGTAGTAGCGAATGTGGAAGGTGTTATTTTTAATTTAGCTGAAGTGGCTACCATGAATGAAGCGGATACAGATTCTGCCCCAGGGAATGGAAGTTGGGTTGAGGATGATTTAGCAACAGCTTGTACTTCGATACCTATTAAATTTTGTCCGGCTGGTGGGGATACGGTTACTTTAACTGCGGCTTTAGGATTAACCAATATTCAATGGTATAAAGACGGTCTGATGATCGCTGGAGAGACCAATAGCACCTATGATGCGGTTTCAATAGGTAGTTATACTTATACAGCTCAAACCAATGGCTCTGCTTGTCCGTTAGGGCAATGTTGTAGTGCTGACCTTGTAAACGAATGTGGTTCAGTAGGAGATTTTGTATGGAATGATACAAATCAAGATGGCATACAAGATGCAGGCGAAGCGGGCATAGAAGGCGTTACGGTCAACTTATTAGATGCCAATGGCATTCAGATTGCAACGACTACGACCGCTGCCGATGGGTCTTATAATTTCCCAAATTTGGCAGCGGGTACTTACCAAGTCCAATTTGTGGCACCCAACGGATATACACTAAGCCCACAAGATGCAGGCGGCGACGACTTTGCAGACAGTGATGCGAATGCAGCAGGCATGACTTCAACCTTCACCTTGGGCGCAGGCGAAAACAATCCATCTTTAGATATGGGT
>CAYRVZ010000376.1:0-2411 GCA_964427815.1 uncultured Saprospiraceae bacterium
TAAGGTCTTCTGAAAATTCTAAACTTTAGGAGCGTTAAAAGGCGTACCTTTACAGCCAATTAAAACGAAGAGATGAGTACTATAGTCGCTATTATCGGAAGACCCAATGTTGGAAAATCCACTTTTTACAACCGATTACTGGGTCAAAAAGACGCCATAATTGATGATTTTTCGGGCGTCACACGTGATAGAAAATACGGTGTTAGCGAATGGAATGGCAAAGAATTTACGGTCATTGATACAGGCGGATTTGTAGAGGGTTCTGATGATGTCTTTGAGAAAGCTATCCGTTCACAAGTGCACATTGCTATTGAAGAAGCGGATATTTTAGTTTTCATGGTGGATACTACGACTGGCATTACGGATTTGGATGATGAGATTACCAAGATACTCCGTAAAGTTGATAAACCCATCTTTTTGGTTGTCAACAAGGTGGAAAACCTAGAACGAATGCTACAGGCCAATGAGTTTTGGGCACTTGGCTTTGAAAATACCTTTTTCTTATCATCCTTGACGGGATCTGGAACAGGTGAATTATTGGATGCTATTAGTGAGATGGTCATAGAAGATAATAGCGAGAAAGTTGACATGCCTAAATTTGCTATTTTGGGTCGTCCTAATGCGGGTAAATCCTCCTTAGTGAATGCATTATTGGGCGAAGAGAGAAATATCGTTACCGAAATTGCTGGGACAACACGTGATTCTATCCACACCGTCTATAAGAAGTATGATATGGAATTCATGCTGATAGACACCGCAGGAATACGGAAAAAAGCTAAAGTAAAAGAGAATTTAGAATTTTACTCGGTCATGCGAGCTATTAAGGCACTGGAAGAGGCGGATGTGATGATGTTGGTGATAGATGCAACCTTAGGAGTGGAGGCTCAGGATATGAGTTTATTTGGGGTTGCCCAAAAGCGTAACAAAGGAATTGTGATCCTAATCAACAAATGGGATTTGGTGGACAAGGAGACCAATACCGCTAGAGATTATGAAGCGATGATCAAAAAGAGGATAGCCCCATTTGATGATGTTCCCATTGTTTTTATTTCTGCTTTGGATAAGACTAGAATCCACAAAGCCTTACAAGCGGCGCTACAAGTACATAAAAATAGAACTAGAAAAATAACAACAAGTAAATTAAATGATCACCTATTGGAAGCCATCGATCGGTACCCTCCTCAACCCTACAGAGGTCGTTATCCTAAGATAAAATATGTAACACAATTGCCGCTTTTCTACCCAGCTTTTGCCTTTTTTGCCAATACACCGAAGGATATTAAAGAGAACTATCGCAACTATCTAGAAAATACCATCAGAAAACAATGGGATTTTTCAGGTGTGCCCATTAGTATTTTTATTCGTAAGAAATAAGTAGAGAGTTCTACGTTAAATTACTTACCTAACTGTTTTAATTTTTCTCCTACTCTATTCAATTGCTTATCTAACTTTTTAATAGCGTTTTCCTCGGAAGCCACTAGGTCATCAAACTTAGAGAAATTATTATCTATTTTTTCTTTAATCCTAAAAATATACTGGGTTAGTTTTTCTTTTAATTCTACTTCTAACTTAGTCCGCCCTGCATCTATTTCTTTATGAAAGTTCTTTAATATTTTTTTGCGCTGAAATCCAACAGTCACTCCTGCAAAAGTCAAACCGATAGCCGTCAAAACTCCACCCGTAATATCCAACACAGCTCCTTGTGTAAAAGCGGTCAAAATCACTCCAATCACGGCTAAGCCACCTCCCGTCGCTACATTTGGGGCAATATTTTTTTCATGCGGAAAGAGTTTTTCGCCTGAAAAATTATCTGAGTGAGATAAAAACTCTGCAAAGGTTTGTTTCAGTTCTTGATAGACAATAACCCGTTTTTCAGCTATGGATTTAAAGAAATCTGGATCATCTTTTAGGGAGGTATCGCTTCTTTGCACCTTGATATCAATGAGTTGTGCCATTTGTTGAATAGAATCTGAGATATCTCCTACATGCATATCCAACTTATTGCGCAAGCCGCTACTCAAGTCTTTCTCCATGCGACTTGCCAACTCTTCGAGCCATTTTTTCAAAGGCTCCCCCTTTCCAAAAACGGAAGAAAAAGAACGTTTAAAAACAGAAGGAATTGACAATCCAGACCTTAATTCATCTGCAGCTTCTCTAGTAATTTTATCATAAATGCCTATGGTATTTTCAACCAATAAATCTACTTGGTTAACTGATTTTTCATATTGCCCTTCCATGATTTCAATTGTCTCTCTTCTGAATGATTTATCATGTTCCCATTGAGCTCTTCTGGCCGCTACTCCTTTGTTTATTCTTTCTATAATATTTTCAGACGCCTGGACATAATTTACAATTTTTAATTGTGAACCACGCCCTCCGGTCACATGCGTTTTGATGTAATCTCTAACGGA
>CAYRVZ010000377.1:0-2366 GCA_964427815.1 uncultured Saprospiraceae bacterium
ACAATCCACAACCTTGGAGATAGATTTTCAGGGAGACGCGCCATTCACTTTTAACTACACAGAAAATGGTTCGCCGCAAGGACCAATTACTACAAGTAACAACCCTTTTATAATAAATGTCACCCCTAATGCTACATCTACATATGTGTTAACTGCAGTATCTTCTGGTAGTTGTGATGGAACAGTGTCAGGAAGTGAAATGATAACAGTTAATCAAGCTCCAACAGCTGCGCTCTCCCTTACGGGAAATAATACCGTCTGCTTGGGCGAGTCTACTACCCTTGAAGTAAGTTTTACGGGTAATGCGCCTTTTACATTTAATTATACAGCTAATGGTGTGAGTCAAGGAGCAGTGACAACTAATAATAATCCTCATGTCCTTACTGTCAGCCCTACACTAGCCACTACCTATGTGTTGACTACCGTGACGGGCAATGGTTGTACAGGAACCGCTCAAGGTTCTGTAATGATTAATTTATCGAGTGGCCCTATGATGAGCCTAGCCGGGGGAGGTATATTGTGTGTTGGAGATTGTATCGATAATGTGTTTACTTTAACTACATCTGGGGGATCTTCTCCATATATAGCTAATATAAGTATCGGTTCTTTTCCAGCTATTTCTTTTCCAGGTTTGGGTCCTAACGAAAGCATTACAATTTGTATTTCAGGTTCCGGATTACCCTCATATAATCCAGCAAATCATACTTTAACATTGCCGACTATTTTGGCTGGTAGCGGTGGTACGCTAGTCTTGAATAGTGTTTCCGATAACGCTGGATGTACAGGCACCACTTCAGGTACGGCATCATTAAATATTATTAATAGTCCTGTGGCAAATAGTCCTTCTATTTCTGTTTGTTTCGATGAAGCTACACACGTGGATTTAACAATCTATGACGCATCCATAAGCAATGATCCAGTACAATGGTATTTTGGAGACCCTGATAATGGAGGGGTCTTAATTGTGCCCGCTACGGATGTGGACTTAACTATTGTCGGTAATAATCTATGGGCTTTAGTGGATAATGGAGGTTGTACAGCAACATTGCAAGTACAGCCAACAATTTTAACCTCTCCAACGATAAATTCTATTTCTATAAGTGCCTGTATGAGTAATGCAGAACATTATGATTTGACGCAGCACAATACTGCTATTAGTAATACTGGAAATATTATTTGGTATGTTGGGCAGCCTAGTAATTTGGGCGCTACGATTGGTATTCCTTCAGATGTGAATTTGAATGCCCTTGCGGGAAATTTATGGGTAGAAGTTAATTTGAATGGCTGCAAAGCCGAAATCCAAGTCCCTATTAGTATCTCTCAAGGCCCTGTGCCTACGGTGATTACTATTTTAGCTTGCGCAAATGCCATAGAACATTATGATCTAACACAGCATGATTTAAGTATTTTTAATCAAGTAGGAACAGTGTTTTGGTATTTTGGATCCCCTGATAATGGCGGGCTACTTATTAATCCAGCTACGGATGTGGACTTGAATTTAGTCGCAGGAAACCTTTGGGTTTCGGTTGATAATGGTAGTAGCTGTCTAGGGGTTGTTCAAATCCCAGTAACACTTGAAAATGAAACCATTACCACCTTTAGCCCAATTGGACCGTTCTGCTCTACAGATACGCCATTTAACCTTTCTACTTTATCTTCAAATGGTATTCAAGGTATCTGGAGTGAAAGCCCATTCGTTCCAGCTAACGGAACCCAAACGGTTACTTTTACGCCAGATGCTGACGCATGTGCTACGGAGTACTCTATAGAAATAACAGTTATTACCCCTCAAAATTTTGTTTTTGCACCCGTAGTTGTTTGTGAATTGGATAACCCTATTGATTTAACCCAGTACGAGCCTATTGGAAGCGAAGGGGGACTTTGGTGGAGCTTTGGTGTTAATATTACCACTCCTCTTATCGTAAATGATGGAGATTCTTTTATTTATAGTTACACAGGAAATGGATGCCCAGAAACAGGTACGTTGACTTTTGACGTAAGTAATATTACCGCAACACCATCAGTAGCCGTATGTAATGATAATGGCACACCCAATGATCCCAATGATGATACTTATACTTTTGATGTTGTTGTCAATGGTATAAATACTGGAAATAATTGGAATGCGAATGATCCGAATGCGGAGACGGGTACTTATGGAGGGGCAACTACATTTGGACCGTATTTAGTTAGTGATGGAGACGTTAATTTTACAATTACGGATAATACACCTACTGGTTGCTCTGTGAATGTAAGTATTGTTGCGCCAAATACATGTTCTGATGCGTGCTCCATCACAGCAAATGCAATAAATATTTTGTGCAACGACAATGGCACACCGCAAGACCCAACCGATGATGTGTTTA
>CAYRVZ010000378.1:0-2341 GCA_964427815.1 uncultured Saprospiraceae bacterium
GATGAATTTAGTTGCATTAGGCGCATCAAAGTGGGGAGATATCCAAAATGAAGGGGATATATTTTGTTAACCTAACAAGTAATGGACTAACTTACAGTTATAAATTGCCTGTCATAAAACAGTAATCATGAAAAAAGTTATTTTTTTTAGTTTAATACTGGTTTTTATCTATTCCTGTAAAGGTTGTGAAGATGAAAAAGCCCAGTTGATGAGAAGTTGCGCAAATGGGTATATTGAGAATGAGAGTAACACAGAATGTGTCTGTCCGCCTGAAACTCATTTGGAGGTTCGTAGGGTCAATCCAGGGCCTTCCTTTTATGACATCAACGGCTTATGTGTTGAAAAGGGAGAGTATGTGTATTATGCTAAGGTTAGTCATAGGAATTGTATTACGCTCTTAACGGAGGAGTTTTTAAAAGAAGATCCTATTGGGATTTGGACGTTTGGTAATCCAGGTAACAATGGGCTATACTACCCATATTTGAATTATGCTCTAAGAAGTGCAACGGATGATTTTTTTGCAAATACCTCTTTGGAAAAGCATGCTGATGGCTCTGTAGAAGTTAGTTTTGTAACGAAATGGAAGACGCCTAATGAGTGTTTGGATTGGGGCTCAAAAACGGATAATGCAGGATGCCGCGGTTATGGGCATGGCATTTCAAATACAGACAATACGAAGTTGGATATTGAAATTATATACAAGAATGGCATTGGTACTGTGCTAGATACGGGCTATATCTATCTATGGAAAGAATGATCGTGTTTGAATAGAAAAGCCGATTATATGATGTATGATGACGAAATGCCAGCCGAAAAAAGGCTGGCATTTCGCATACTATTCTGCTAATCAACGGAACCCGTTTTTTTAGCTTCAAAGTCCCAAAACTAGGTAAAAAAAGACTAAACCTCCGATGAGTCTAAAAACAAAAGCTAATTGTAGTAACTTTCCTATTTTTTCTTTGTCTATCAACTAAAAACACGGGCAATAGTCCCTAAAAATAAATTTATAGGGCTTGATCAAACGGTATTTTTTGGGGTTCAACAAAAAATCTGGAAGAATCTATACTTGACTTCTCGATTTAACTATAAGACTCCTTTCGGGGATGAGTATTTTACTTTTTTTTCACATAAAAAAGATAATGCTGTCATATATGAAGGTGAAATTAAAGAAAATAAGATAGTGTTGAATTTTGGTTTTAGCTGGCATTTTGGTAAGAGGTAGTAAAAATAAATAAGAGGTCATTGTACAAAAAATACTCAGTAGTCTATAGACTTCTCATTTTTTATAGACAGTATAACAATAAGTGTAGTAGAATACAGAAAGTTGTATCTTGTCCCCATGTTATTATTCCTGTACTATACCTTCTTATTCAGTACCTTCATGCAGATCCTGTATTGGTTAGTTTTTTTTCGCAAGGGAGTACAGGGTGCTAGCTTGCGCAAAAAAGAATGTAAAGTTTCAGTATCCGTCATTATTTGTGTAAAAAATGAAGCCAATAATTTGCGTAAGCACTTACCTAATATATTGAGCCAAGATTACCCATCATTTGAGGTGGTTGTTGTGGATGATCATAGTACGGATGATACTCGACAGACTTTAGCCGTTTTAGCGCAAGCGAATCCTCATCTACAAATAGTGGAAATGTCTGACTATGAAGCCTACATCGGGAAAAAGATGGCGTTGACACAAGGGATAAAAGCAGCGAAATATGATTGGTTGTTGATGACGGATGCAGATTGTACGCCCGTATCCAGTCATTGGATACAGGAGATGATGGTCATTGCTGACAAAAACAAAAAGATTGGACTGGGCTATTCGCCCTACACTTATTATAAAGGGTTGCTCAATGCCTTTATTCGGTATGAAACCTTGCTCACAGGCATCCAATATAGTAGTCATGCGAGGGCACGTCGGCCGTACATGGGTGTCGGGCGTAATCTAATTTATCAAAAAGAGCTCTTTCTGAAAGCGGGTGGTTTTGAGCGTCATGCCCATATTGCTTCAGGAGATGATGATTTATTTATCAGTGAAGTGGCGACTGGAGGCAATACGATGGTGGTGGATTCGCCAGATTCGGTTGTTTTTTCTGAACCCCAAAGAACTTGGCGGGCGTGGTTATATCAGAAAAAACGCCACCTATCTACTGGAACATATTATAATTTTTTAACGAAGGCTTTATTAGGTTTTTATGCACTTACGCACTTTATTCATGTATTTTCATGTATTTTATTGCTATCTTTAGACTTTGGCACGGTAGTTGCAACCCTCGGTTGTGTACTCAGAATATTAATTATTGTTCTAATGTGTACAAGATTTAGGAAAAAGTTCCGTGAAGTAAAC
>CAYRVZ010000379.1:0-2333 GCA_964427815.1 uncultured Saprospiraceae bacterium
GATTTTTTTGGGAAGATATCCTTGGTGTCAGGGACAGGAAGTAAATTTGATTTCTTCGGGTTTCAATTTAATGATAACGTAGCTTTTACGGATTTGGCTAGTTATGATTGGAAGACGACAGGAGGCGGAATGAACTTTAGTCTTTTGCCGAAAGGGTCTCCCATGGTCATCAATGGGCGAGTAGGCTATTCTAATTATCAATCGAAGACATTAAGTGCTGAGAACGCTCCTCGTTCAAGTGGTATCAATGGGTTTAACTTTGACTTAAAATTTACCAATTATGGAAAGAAAAGCGAGGTGAATTATGGGCTAGGTATGAATGGTTTCAAAACCACTTTTAACTTTGTAAATAGATATAGTGTACCCATAGGGCAAGAGGAGAATACGACTGAAATAAATTCTTTTGTTAAGTATAAACAGCAGCTAGGTAACTTAATCATAGAACCTGGCTTTAGGTTGAATTATTATGCCTCTTTAAATACCTTTTCGCCAGAAGGCAGGCTAGGGATGAAGTATAATATTACAGATTATTTGAGGTTGAAGGTTGCGGGTGGGGTGTATTCACAGAACCTGACAAGTACAGTCAACGAACGAGATATCGTAAATCTTTTTGTTGGTTTTTTGTCTGGACCAGAAGAAACAATTTATAAACCCAATTCAACAGAAAAAGCCGTTCACCACTTGCAAAAAGCTTGGCACGCAATTGGTGGGCTAGAAATCGATTTAACTTCTAGGTTAGAGTTAAATATAGAACCATATATTAAGGAATTTACTCAATTAATAGCCTTGAATAGAAATAAGCAAACAGTCCAAGAGCCTGAGTTTGTAACGGAGACTGGTCGAGCGTTGGGGTTAGATTTTTCGATGAAATACGAAACCCCCAAATGGTATGTATGGGGTACGTATTCTTTGGGGAAAGTCAACCGAGATGATGGACTGCAAGTGTATAATACTAATTTTGATAGACGACACAATGTCAACTTTTTGACTACCTATTCTTTTGGGCATGATAAATCTTGGGAGGGCTCGATGCGTTGGAATTTTGGAACGGGCTTTCCCTTCACTAGAACACAAGGTTTTTATCAGGATATAAATATCCAAAAGGAAGGATTGGAATATGACTACCTTTCTGAAAATGGCGATTTGGGTATTCGGTATGCGACACAACGAAATGATGGCCGTTTGCCGACTTATCATCGGTTAGACCTTTCGGTCAAAAAGACAGTTAAAGTATTCAAGCATGGTTCATTGGAATTGACTGCTGGGGTGACCAACGCCTATAACAGGTCAAACATTTTCTACTTTGATAGGGTGAAGTACAAGCGTGTCAACCAGTTACCTACACTACCAAGCATTGGCATGGTCTTAAAGCTTTAAAGAAAAGATGAAGCGACCAACGACTTTGGGGATATCAGCTAAAGAAGTACTATTTATTATCAATCCCAACTCAGGACGTGGTCGTGCTACACAGGTGATTGAAAAACTACAGGCATATAATGATGCAATAGCGTATGTAGTCACACCTGACCAACAGGCAGCAGAGGAAGCATTTAAAAATTTAGACAAAAAATATCGGGGTATCGTAGTGGTCGGTGGAGATGGCACTATTAATATGGCCATTGGTTATCTCGCTCATCATCCAGAAATGGTGCTTGGGGTCGTTCCTTTTGGTTCTGGTAATGGTTTTGCGAGGACGCTGGGGTTTGATGGGGACATAAAAAGATTAATGGATGGCTTTGCAATTGGGGTATCTGAAGGACTAGACGTATTAGATATAAATGGAGAATACGCCATCAACGTATCAGGAATTGGAATTGATAGTTATGTTGCACACCAATTTCAGAAAAGTAAGCGGAGAGGCTTTATTACTTATTTATTTTCAACGATGAAAGCAATTATTCAATTTCGAGACTTTGAGGCTAGGATTTCCACGGAGGATGGATCTGAGGAGGGGAAATACCGGATGATTGCCATCGCTAATACGAAGCAGTTTGGAAACAATGCAATCATTGCTCCTAATGCAGATCCGAGTGATGGACTATACGATCTAGTATTAGTACGACCTTTTCCGTTTTGGCAATATCCTAATGTATTGGTAAAGTTATTTAAAGGAAAATTAACTTCCTCCAAATACATTAAATATCTATCTGTAGATAAGGAAACAAAGATCAGATGGGCAGGAGAAAAATACCATTTAGATGGTGAACCCAAAAAATCAAGTGAAGATTTAAAGATAAAAATCAAAAAAGGAAAAATTAAAATAGTTAAAATTTTCAACGATAATTATAAATAAACCTTTTTATTGACCCTTCTTAACTTTATTTATGGATATA
>CAYRVZ010000380.1:0-2329 GCA_964427815.1 uncultured Saprospiraceae bacterium
TGTCCCACCTGTTATGATAAACCCTGCGCCGTTATTATACGAATCAACAGAATATCCTCTATCATCATCATTCCCTCCATAATATTTTGTCCAAATTACATTGCCGAATTTATTCGTCTTGCTTAAAAAAGCATCCTGTACCGTTCCGTTAAACATGATTCCAGTAATGACGAAATTACTGTCAGGGGTTTGGAAAATGTCCGCTGCCCTCCCGTATTGAAAACCTAAATTTCCCTTTTTCGTCCAAATAGTGTCACCTGAAGAATTTGTCTTCACCAAATAGGTACTTGTAGTGGGAGGAGTTCCATATTGACCACAAAAGATGTATCCGCCATCCAATGTTTGAATCACCGAATTAGCAACGCTTGGACTCTCAAAAATATGTGTCCAGAGCGCATCTCCATCGCTGTCAAGTTTTACAAGAAACGAAGAATTATTTCCTGTATTTACAGCTGAGTTTACGACCCCTGCAATAATGTAAGCACTATCTATTGTTTGTTGCACCGAATATGCACGGTCACCAGAACCAGCATTCCAACGAAAAGCCCAAATCGTATCTCCCTGTAAATTAGTTTTTAATACATAAACATCTGACAAGCCTTCAGATAAAGTATCTGGTTCTCCTATCTGTCCTGCTATTACATATTCACCATCAAATGTTTCTTGAACAGAAAACCCAACATCCGAATATACAGTACCATATGCCCGTGTCCATACCGTATCTCCTGAGCCATCTGTTTTCAGTAAGTAAATATCGGAAGAACCTCCACCAAAACTGGAAGTTCCTCCGACGACAATATATCCGCCATCAGAAGTCAAAGAAATACTATGTGCTCTTTCTGTACCTGCCCCTCCGTATGTATTAAAAAATGGCTGAGCAGAAACAACTCCTGACAATATCATAAAGAATATTATTGCTTTCATCTTGTAACTGTTAGTTTTAATGTTTGGATACTATGCTTAGTCTTTATCACCAATAAGTACAAGCCATTGTTCAATCCTCCTGTTTTTATAGGTATACTATGTTCATTATTTGAAAAATGTTGGTTTTCAAAAATCATGTTTACCATATTCCCCATATAATCGTATAAGGCAATACTTATATCATCCGATTTGTCTAAGGAAAGTTGTAAAACAACATTGTCTTTTGCGGGATTAGGATATAATTTCACAAAAATACTCTTCCTGATATCCTCTGAACTGTTGACCAATGGAAGGGCATCAAAAAGATTAATCCTACCATAGCCCATTTCAAGACTTCTACCCGAGGAAACAGCATTATAGTCGTACCCGCCTACCTTTTCAGCAGTACTTTCCAAAATGTTTTGAACCTGCGTAGCAGTCAAGTTGGGATTAGCGGATAAAAGCACGGCACTTGCACCTGCGACAATTGGGGCAGCAGATGATGTGCCATTAAAATATGTATAATCATTATTTAAATTGCTTGCACCACTACAGCCGTTGTTGACATTATTATAGCCTTCTGTTCCAGCAAGGTCTGTGGTAACAAGATGGGTGCCTGGCGCAGCTACATCTACCGTTGGACCGTAATCACTACCCCACGGACTCCAACCGTCTCCTGGGTTTTTTCTCCCGTCATCAGGGTTCGAAGCGACAACAGCTATGACATCATCCAAATAAGCAGGAAAAACACTCGTAGTGTTACTATTACCATTTCCAGCACTAAAAACTATTATCGTCCCTTTTCCTCCTCTACCTAATGTCTTACATAGATTAATGTCGTTTTCAACAGCCTCCGAGGGACTGCCGACCCAGCCCCAGCTACAACTTACTACATCTGCATTCACATCTGGGTCGCAGGCGTGCTGAAAGCCTAAATATGCAGTTCCATACCAAGTTATAATTGGAACTATCTGTGCATCATAGGCAACTCCTGCTATTCCAATATTGTTGTCGGCAGTTGCACCGATAAGCCCTGCACATGATTGTCCGTGAGGCTTGGAAATGCTGCTTGGTCCAGAAGATGCTGAAACATCACTATCGTTATCAATATAGTCATACCCGTTAATGTATTTAGAAGAAATATCAGGGTGATTATCCTCAAAAATACTCTTGTCGATTACAGCGACTGTAATTCCCGCACCTGTAAACCCCATATCCCATGCCCCTTCAATATCACAGTCTGCGTCTATAGTGCCACTACCTGCAGGCGACATTCCAAGGCATTGACCTGTATTGAGAATGTGCCATGAATCAGGAAAATATGGGTCATTGGTCGAACCCGCTTCAATACTTGGCTCCATCCAAGGTTCAGCAATTTTTACCAACGAGTTGTCATTTTGATATATTTCTCTTGAAACATCAATCG
>CAYRVZ010000381.1:0-2322 GCA_964427815.1 uncultured Saprospiraceae bacterium
TTATTTTATTGTTTACTTACAGCGAGAATTTTATATTTAAGTCACCTGAAGACTGTCTTGCCTCAGATACTTCCATAGAAATCGTTTCCACATCAATTAGTTTCATCAACTCTTCAAGAGAATTTTTTTCACCCATAAAGTTATTGGAATTATGTGCACATTGTTCATCCTTCCAGTAATAAACGTCGCACCATACGCCATCTAATTTGTATAAAGACTGATGAATAAACCCTTCACACTTCCGCAAATCACTCACCATATTATTTACAGCTTCGATAGTTTGATTATCATTAATTCCATCCTTACTTTTCCATTTCAAAATTTCGATACATGTAGACATGATTCTTTTCCTATTTTAAATTACATTGATTAAATCGATAACAATCAATTGTATGGTCATTAACAAGACCTACTGATTGCATAAAAGCATAAATCGTAGTGGTTCCTATAAATTTGAAACCTCTCTTTTTCATTTCCTTACTAATGTAAGTAGATAAATCCGTTGATGCAGGTACTTCCTGCTCTGACTCCCAATTACCAATAATTGTTTTATGGTCAACAAACTCCCATAAAAAGTTAGAAAAGCTGCCATATTCTTTCTGAATATCCAAGATACATTTAGCGTTGTTAATAATTGCTGATATCTTCGCCCTGTGCCGAACAATTCTTGTATCTAGAAGTAGTTCTTCAATCTTAGATTCATCAAAGGTCGCTACTTTCTCAATATCAAATTGACTGAACACCAATTGGTATCCTTCTCTCTTTTTCAAAATTGTGTGCCAGCTTAATCCTGATTGGCATAATTCAAGTGAAAGTAACTCAAACAACTTACTATCATTTCTGATTGGAACTCCCCACTCTTCATCGTGATAAACTTCCTCTAATGTAGTCTTTAAAGACCATTGGCATTTTTTAATTATATTCATTGTTAGATCATTGTTTTTCGTGTTTCAGTAATCCTATCTTCCATATCATCATAAAAGACCTCATCAATACTATTGCCCGCATCAGGTAAAGTTAAACCCGTTGCCATTTGAGGTGTTCCATTGCTTGGATGTGCTAAATACTTACGTCCTCTCTTTTGGTGACTAACACGCCACCTAACCAAAGAATCTAAGTTTTTATTATACAAAGCGGTCAATTCGGCATCTTGGGCTTTCTTAACAAATGCTTGGAGTACATTCGAGTCATCCAATATTTCTAGCAACTTCCTTTGCTTTGGCAGCAAATATATCCGGCTACTTAGTGTCGCTTTACCAATAGATGAGTCTGAAGCTATGCCTAAAAATGAGTTCAACATAGCCAAAGTCCCTACCTGCATACCACTTGCTCCCTCAAACTTTTCATCATGTGAATTTACTTTACCCTATTTTCCAAACGAGTATAATCCTTCGTAATATCCATAGACTATTTCCAAAATGGAAAGAAATGAAGGTTTTTGAAACTGCAGTAATTTTTAAGACAATTGTGGACAAAGGCTCTATGGTTGGGGCAGCAAGTGCGCTTTGTGTCACACCATCAGTTATTACCAAGAAACTAAGCCACCTTGAAAAACAATTAGGTTTACAACTGCTAAAGCGCACAACTCGACACATTGAGCTAACAGAAGCAGGTGAAGTATTCTATGAACGGATATCGAAAATTAGCGGTGATTGGAACGATTCGATAGAAGAAGTAGTTAGCTTACATAGTAAGCCGAAAGGAACGTTGAAAATTAGCTCTCCTCAACCATTATTTAGTCGATTAGTTGTGCCAATCTTGCAGAATTTTCAAGCACAATATCCAGATATCAAACTTGAAATCCTGAATACTAAATACGAGCAACTCCCCCACCCTTTTGCTGATATTACTATTTGCAGAAAATTGGACGAGTTCAACTCGACAAGCTATGTGGGTATTTCACTATTTACATACCAAAACTTATTATTTGCCTCCCATAATTATCTAGGTAGAAAACCTAAAATTACTCAAGTGGAAGATTTAAAAAAACACCAATGCATTACTTACGGAGTAGGTAAATCAACATACCAGTGGGAGTTTGACAACCTTCCTTTAGTCTCCATCAAGCCGTATATGACTGCAGACAGTACAGAAATAATAATCTCTTCCGCTGTAAATGGTCTAGGTATCGCCTATATACCTCAAGAAATCATTCAAACTGAATTAGCTTATGATCAACTAACCAGTGTTCTACCAGATGTAAGAAGTAAACCCTTTGAAACTTATCTATACTATCAAAATATAAAATTTCTTCCTCAAAAGAAACGGTTATTTATTGATTTTATCAAGAACTATTTATAATAACTAACCTATAGCACTAAT
>CAYRVZ010000382.1:0-2298 GCA_964427815.1 uncultured Saprospiraceae bacterium
TTATTCCTTCCGTTTCCTATCAATTTACCTTTAAATGATACAGAGAACTGCATTCTTTTGTTTTTTATTACTCACTTTCTCAATGTCTAGTTGTAACAACGAAGTGAGTGAATTTAAAATACAGCCAGCTACACCCCGACAAGCTTTGTTTTCCTTTTTATCGGATGAAATGGATACCTTAAGAGCGTATATTTCGCAATCAGTACCTATCGGTTCTGTAGAGTCCAGTGGTATTGAAAATGCAGATTTAAGGTTGTATGAGGATGATGTGTTGATTCTGAATTTCGAATCAATCGGTGCAGGGTTTTATCAATCCGTAAAGGGTGAGTTTGAATTTAAAGATGGGAGTGACTATTATTTAAAATCTACAGTCCCAGGCTTAACTGATGTGTCAGCTAAGGCGACACTGCCCTCAGAAATTCGATTTGATACAATAGAAATGGTGCAAATTGAAGGAAGTTTAATCGACATATATGCTAGTTTTCGGGATCCTGTAGATATAAAAAATTATTATGGTACATTTACCGCAAAATTTTATAGTAATACTGTACCTGTACTTGAACACTACTGTAGCTTCTCCATCAGAAAAAATGAGCCACTTAGCACTCTAAGTGATGAAGGTTTTGATGGGAAAATAATTAAGGTATTATTATCTTGTCGGTTTGATCAGGCGGTAGATCTAAACAATATTACTAAATTTAACTTAACGTTAAATCATATAGGAAAGGAGTCGTATGACTTTCAGAACAATACCTTGCTAAATTCTTTTGACGCTGAAGAAGACTTTTTTACTCTTTTTATACCTGAAAGCTTACCTTCTAATGTTGTAGGTGGATATGGTTTCTTTGGTGTCGCAAATACAGAAACTTTAGAGTTTGAATTTTAGTTTGATTATAGTCTTGAACTATCTTAATAAAGGTAAGTCAACACCACGTCCTATCCGCGCAAATCCGTGTTCCATTCCTCCACGCCCTATCCGCAAGTTGTTTGGCAGATGCACAAATAAAAACCTATAGCCGCTCAAATTCCGTCCGTCGATTATTTCTCCTACCTTCGGCGGTCTCATTACTATCAATAGGCTGAGTCTCCCCAAAGCCCTTATAAGACAATCTAGACGCAGAGATTCCTTTGCCAATCAAATAGTCGTAAACGGCCTCGGCTCGTTTTTGCGAAAGCGTCATATTATCAGCAGGGCGACCCACATTATCCGTGTGCCCGTTGATTTGTATTTTTATGGCGGACTGGTCAATTAGTAATTTCGCCAATTGGTCTAATTCATAATACGAATAAGGTTGGAGGGTAGATTTTCCTGAATCAAAAAACACATTTTGCAAGATGATGGGACTCGCTTTTTGTGGGACATCGGCTGTGGACTTTTGTATTTTGTTTAATTGTATTTTTAATTCATAAGGTTGGTGAATGTCATTTATATCGGTCAATTGAAAATTTTCAGAATGGAAAAAGTAACCGGGTTTAGTCACGTGGAGCGCATAGTTTTTGCCGGAAGGAAGCACCGATAAGAAAAGGCCTAGTTCATCTGTCAATGTGGTAAAATAAATCTTGTTATTCGCTAAGTCAACGACTTGTATTTGTGCTTCAAGCGGTTGATTGGCTTGGTCATGGACGAAAGCTTTGACATAGGTGACAGGATCTGGTCGTAAAGACAGGGGCAATTCAAATTCAAAAATATCTATGGCGCCAAAAAACGGCCCTTCTCCAGCGCTTTCTTTAGGTCCTGCAAAATAACCCTTTCGACCATCTAAGCTGACCACTAAAGCACCTTGTTGCCCTTCATCGTTAATGGGGTAACCTAGATTAACGGCTTTTGTCCAGGAACCGTCAGCTTGTTTTCTGCTCATAAATAAATCGGCTTCGCCCATACCTGGATGCCCATCGGACATGAAGTATAAAGTTTTTCCGTCGGAGTGAATGAATGGAGCTTGGTCATCGCCATCCGTATTGATAGACGCAAGGTTGACAGGAGTACCCCACTTATTACCTGTTCGGTAGCTGACCCAAAGATCACGTCCTCCTTTTCCGCCAGGACGATCACTCGCAAAATAAAGGGCATCTCCATTCGCCGTAAGGCTAGGTTGGGCATCCCAATATTTTGAATTGATTTCTTTGCCGATATTGCGCATCGCTAGCCATTTCCCCTTGCGTTTGACAGAAGCAAATATATCACAACTACCAAAAGCGGTCCGCTCCCGACCACACAAAGTCATCGCCATAAATCGCCCATCTGCGGAGATACATTGCGCCCCTTCATTTTTGTCCGTGTTGATTTCTTCTATTGGA
>CAYRVZ010000383.1:0-2292 GCA_964427815.1 uncultured Saprospiraceae bacterium
TTATAGGTTTGGCTACCATGGCTCTGTACCAAAAATGGGACAAAATTCGGATTAGGCGCTGTAAATATATGGAAATCAGAAGTTTGAAGCTAAACTTTGAACTTCATAATTCTGTTTATGTCAAACGATGATTTTTTATTGGATATCGCAAAATCATACTCGCCAAGCATATTTATATGCTGCCAGGTCATAACAGAACTACCCCTTATTATATCTAGAAGGTTTTCATACTCTGATTTGTCATCGACCCTTGACAACTTATCTGAAATAGACAGGTAATTCCAAAGGATGATTGAATTTTGTATCAAGTGTCTGCACGATAACGCAATTTGCTGTTCGTCTTTAGTAGCCACCTTAAATTCCCGATTCCGGGCAAAAAACACAGCATTTGCAAAATCATGGGACAACTCGACCTTGTTCAATTGTTTGGTTATAGCTTGCCTTAAAGGGGTTTCGGTAAGATACCTTAGAAGAAATATGGTTTTGTAGATGCGCCCAAGCTCCTTCAGCGCCTTATATAATGGGTGCTGTTTTGAATATGAGCTGAGCCTTGCCAATATTTCAGAGGCCTTGGATTCCCTTAACTTAATCGTACAAAGAAGCCTCAATATGTTATCCCATTGCGATTTAAGCAATTTATCGTCTATAAGCTTTCCTTTTGACGGCAAGAGGACAAACCCTTTTTTTTCATACTGTTTCCTTCGATTAGTCCTGAAAGTGTATAGTAATTGATTACCATAATTTTTAATCCTTGGCGCGAAAAAAATGCCCAAGGAATTGCAGATACCGAATATAATCTCGCTATAGCCATGGGTGTCCGTTGAATGTATATCGCTCTCTATATCAGAATTGTGCATAAGACCGTCGAGAACATACCCTGCCTCCCGTTCCGAGGTACTTATTATCGTATTATAAAAGAGTCTACTTTTTTCATCAATAAAACTGTATGCGGATACTCCTTTTCCAGTCCCAAAATATTTATAGGAATATCTCGCATGCATCGATGGGACTGAAACCCCGAATTTTTGGCCATCGCTCGAAGTGTGCAAAGTTTCGCTGTCCCCAAGAAAAATTTTAGGTAAGGATAAACTTTCCGTTACCGATAGCACCCTTCGGTTAGCCTCCTCTATATTTTCCTTGCTAAAGTACCATCTCACGGCATATTCCAATTTATCGGCTCCGATACCCTTAGAAATCTTTCCCATTTTTCGAACCCCTATATTACAACCAAGCCCCATTAAAGCAGCAAATAATATATCATCTGAAATTCCCTTTTTTGAGGTCTTTCTGCTATAATGCGTGAATGCCTCTGACATTTTCGTGATATACCTCACATCTGATAAAATGTTTATCAGGGGTAGATATAAATCTTTTCCTAATATTTCCGCGCATCCTTCGAATTCATCCGTTCTTGTTCTAGGTGTTGTGACCCTTGGCTTGCCATTTCGACCGATTTTAAGGTTTTTGTTATCTCCAGCCTTTTCATTGGCGCTTTGAAATTGCCCGTCCAAGCGCTCTGAGACGGACTTTAAAAAAGTGTTGAAATCTTGAATACCCGATAGGTTTGCCCTTTCAATAATGTCATCCCTTTTTTCCGACCAGACCTTTGGGTGTATAAGGTATTCATCAATAGACCTGTATTTGTCTGAATATTCTAGGTTGAGCGAACCGGCCTTTATATGGTCGGAAACTGCTTTGAAAAGCAGTACCTTATATAGTCCCATTTGACCATCCTCTAAATCAGCAATTACCCATTTGCGGTCTTTCTCGGAAACAAATGCCATAGGGGAATTTTTCGTAACCCTACCATTTCTGTCCTTGTAATCGAGTATTGCTTCTATTATTGAATTATCGGATGTCAAAAGATTGAATTCCAAAGCCTGCAAGATACCGCCTACTTTGTTCTGTATTTTTCGATAACCTTTGGAAAGCTGAGCATAGAACATACGCTCCTTAAGCCTCTTTACGTTAATCGAATCGATTTTCGCCAATTCGTCCAAAAGTTCATCTTGAAAGCTTTTTTCTCCATTTGGTATTATTTCCATCAACCGTTGGATTTTTTCATTTTCTCCCAATCTTTCCGAATACAGGATTTCTTTGGCTTGTAGCATTTTTTGCTTGGAGGAAAAGATAATGTTCTTGAGCCTTGAAAAATTCCTTCCGCCTGCTTTCGGCCCCACCATTTCGCCACTTAAAAAATCCTTGGATATTATTTTTTCGGTTTTGTTCAGATACCCTTGAACACATTGAAGAAAGGTGTCAACGAAGAGGTCTTGGCGCAACCTGAACTGA